>JARGOJ010000094.1:0-12152 GCA_029210225.1 Planctomycetota bacterium | reverse complement strand
TGAGGCCCTTGTCATTTGCCACAAGAAAGGAGTGATTCACCGAGATCTAAAGCCCCACAATATATTGATTGAAAAAGAGACTCAAAGCCCTATCCTCGTTGACTTTGGTCTCGCCGGGCAACTTCAATTCGATGCCGATAACGAGAACCTCACTAATACAGGACAGAGCATTGGCACCCCGGCCTTCATGGCCCCCGAGCAAGTGGAAGCCCGGGGCAACTTCGGTGACATGAATCAGAGCACCGATGTTTGGGGATTGATGGCCACGCTCTACTACTGCCTCACCGGGCAAGCTCCGTACACCGGCAGCACAGCCATCAACATCATCTCCCAGTTAATGAAAAAGCCACCGATCCCTCCCATCCACATTAACAAGGCTGTCCCTCCATGGCTCAACGCCATTTGCTCAGATTCCATGCAGCAGAAACAAGCGCTGCGGCCAGAGCTCGAAACAATCCTGAAGCGCTTCAAAGAGCCGGATCTCCAAACCAAAGCACCGCTGCCCCTTTGGGCTCAAAAAGCCGTCAAGGGACTCAAGCTCGTCACAGTCGCAGCCATTGTCTTTGGGCTCGCTTATTTTCTTAGAGATGACCAAGCTCCAATCATTCACCTGACGTCCTTGCCGACAGACTGTGGCAAGAGCTTCTCGCTCTCTGGGGAGATCATTGAAAGCTCACTCAAAGACGTCTATATACAATACTCTGAGACTGGGCAAAAACGGGCGATCCCTGTCACTGATGGTCAATTCCACGCGACTATTCCAAGCCTGGAAGGAAAATCCGATTACCAGATTATTGCTATCGACTCCAATGGCAACCAACAGAAAGAAAGCTTCACGATCACCGGCCACCACAAAGCCCCTGCTTTATCTCTGACAAAAGAACACCACGCGCAAACTCGTCAAGTCAAACTAACAATGACGGCCTCCCCAAACTGTGAAATTCAGGTCATGATCAATGACAGCCGTCACGTTTTCAAAGGACCAAAAGCCACGTTCGAAAAGATCCTTAAGCAGGGCTTAAACACAATAAAAGTGACCGCCACGGGGCCCTATAAGAACGCCACAATCATTGAAGAAGTCATCGAATCCAATCAACTCATTTATACTGTGGGGAAGGCAAACCCAGGCTTTGGAGACGAGCACTTAACAGACCTCTCCCGTGCGATCAAGAAAGCCTCCAAGGAGCAGGCGAACGTCCTCATTCTGCCAGGCGTCCATAATACAACCCTCGAGTTCGAGGGCTCTACCAAAGGGAAGGCCTCCCAAGTCAAAGTCTTCGGCCTATCGACCCCGGAAGCTCCCGCAGTGATCGAAAGCAACAAGGATATTACCGTCCATATCCGATCGGGGACTATCGTTTTCGACAATATCCATTTCCGCAACACGCAGAACGAGGGAGTCGGCGCGGTCCTCAATATTGGAGGAGGCGTGGTCAAAATCAAGCGTTGCCACTTCGAGACCGCCTCCAAAGAGAAGGTTCTGATCAGTACATCAAATAACCCTAAGGCAGCGACGAGCTCGATTGAGCTGACTCAATGTACTCTCAACGGAGGCAAAAACAGTTTCTACCTAGGCCCAAACAGCCAGACAAAACTCCGTCAATGCAAGCTCAGTCAAGCCCTCGAAGCTTTAATCCTCATTCAGTCTTGCCAACTTAAAGCTCGGGATGTCGACTTCAAGGGGGGCCAGTCAGCGGTCAGGAGCAATTCCACCATGATTTTTGCTAAGACCCCGTCAAAAATTGACATCAACGATTGCCGTTTTGAAGGCCAGCGCGCCCATGTTTTCGAGCTCAGCTCCAGATCAGAACTGCGCTGCACGAAATCAACGATTGATCACAAGGCCAAGAAGCACAGCTCTTTCTGGGGCAAACAAAAGAATAAGATAACCGTGAGCAACACAACAATTCTCAACGAGGGAGGTCTTTGTTTTATCGCCGAGAACGACTCCGTCATCACGGCAAATAAATGCACGATTGAACGGCCCTATACAATTGGGAAATTCGAAAAAGGTGGGGTCCTCCGCATGACGAATTGCATCGCACGATCCATTCAGGATACTGGTTTCCATGGTTTTGAACGAGGTCGACTCGCGCTTGTTCGCTGCAAATTGATCAATGGAAATAAAAGCGCGATCAGCCTTTGCAACCCTGACAGTCAAACAACTCTTCAAGACTGCCTTATTCGCGGATTCACTCAAGCGCTAGTATTAAACTCTCCTAAACCGTTGGGAGCCGTTGAGATCAAAGGCTGCCGTTTTGAAGAGAGTAAATTCATTGCCATTGAAATCCGTGGTCAAATTAGCTCGGTCAGATTCGAAAACAACACGATCACTAAAAACAACCTTGGACTGCTCGTGGAGAGGCTAGACAAGGGAGGCCCAGCCCATTTTTCGATAAAAAACTGCGAGTTTAAAGGCAATGTGACTCACGGGCTGCTCTTAGCGGGCCCAAATATTAACATTAAGCTCGATAACTGCCTATTCGAAGACAATGCTCGCAAGGCAAGTGTTTACTGGGGCCAATCAACAATCTACGTTGCGAGAGGAAGTCAGCTCGAAATTCGCGACGGTTCTATTGAAAAGAATGAAGGACCCGCCTTACACAATCACTCAGGGAAGATTCGAGTCTTTCCCGGGGTCGTCATAGACCAAAACAAGGGTGATAACAAAGGCGTTATTCAGCAGGACTAACGTCCTTCTCGTCCGAGACAGCGTCCTCCTCCGCTTCTTTCGCCTCTTCGTTCATCAGCCCGCTCGGCTTCTTCATTGTAAAAAACATCGTCATCCCGGCGCCAACGACCATGGCGAGGAGTAGGAGAGGGTAGATGAGCAGTAAATCGACGCGAATATTGGCCCCAGACCCTTTGAGAGAATACTCCCACGCTCCGTAGGCAAGCCAGAAGAAACCGGGAACAAGCATAGGCAGGCTTCGAATTCGCTTGTATAGAAGGGAAATACCGGCGAAGGCCAGAAAGAATGCCGCAATGGCGAAGCATAGCTCGGTATGCCGAATGAAGAGGTCCATTTTTTCGAAATTTCCCGCGCTTGATACCATCAGACAATCGCAATTATACAGACATCCGGGATATAATTCTCCGCGTAGAATGCGTTCTTGTCTATTCAGCGCTTTGTTCAACGGCCTTGAATAGCACCGCGCCCAAAAGCATTGCTGTCCAAAGAGAACTCGAAGCACTTCTCAGCGTCCAAAGTCAAGACAGCACGATCGGCCAAAACAGGGGAAACCAATGAACGAGCCCGAAAAACATGAACATGGTCACCACGAAGAATTTCCACCTGTTGAGGGTGACGCTGACCATTCAGACAAGCACGACGACGGCGAGCAAGACTCAGCACCCGACCTAGCAAGTCTCCTCGGAGAGACCAGTCCCAGCTTCGTCACGCCGATTCTCATCGCAATCTCAACACTGATTTTCGTGGCTATGGTCGTCAAAGGAGTGTCCTTCTCAGAGCCAAGCACTGAGAATTTGTTGATCTGGGGCGCAAACTGGGGTCCAGCCTCCACCTCAGGAGAGTTCTATCGTCTCCTGACCGCCGCCTTCGTCCATATTGGAATCATTCATATATTGTTCAATATGGCCTGTCTCTTCGACTTGGGAATGGTCACTGAAAAGATTTACGGAAGCCGTTCCTTTCTACTACTCTACATTGTCTCAGCCTTAGGCGGTAGCGTCGCATCTATGATTGTGCAGCCCGCCATCGTCTCAGCAGGGGCCTCAGGAGCTGTCTTTGGAACAGCGGGAGCCTTACTCGCGTTCTTTATCCGAAACAAGAACGACTTACCCCCAGGCTTGTTTAGCCGGCAGGTCAAGAATATGGGGGGCTTTGTCCTCTACAACCTCATCTTCGGTTTCTCGGTTGCCGGAATTGACAACGCCGCTCACATTGGCGGCTTGGCAACAGGCTTCTTCGGTGGATTCCTACTGTGCCCGACGATCCCTTTCGATCGATCAAAGAGCCAAGTAACTCAGAGCATCACCGTCTGCGTCGCCGCAGCGCTCGTCCTTGGTGGTGGATTTTTCATGGCTTCTAGCAGAGTGAATAGCCTCGACCCAGCCCTCAAGAAGAGCCCCGCTATTAAAGCGCAGCTACTCAAAGACTTTAATTCTTATGTCGATAAGCTTCGACCACTGCTGACCAAGCAAGACGCAACAGTCAATAAATTGGCCTTGATCGAGAATCGGGTCGATACAGGAGTGGCCACGTCAGCGGAAATACAGCTTGTCAAAATAGAGTTCATTGAAAATCTAACGGCCATTAGCGCATTGAAAACCGAGAGCTTTAAGTCGCTCAATCTTCACATGATTCATCGCGCTGAAAAACTTGTCGCCTCCTGCGATGCCCTCATTGACGTCATCGCTAAAAAAGAGAAAGCCGCAGAGAACTACGGAAAGATCCTTGAAGGCGCGGGGGAAGACTTAAAGAAGTTCTCGGCCGAGAAAGACAAGTTTATGAAAGACAACGGCTTCATAACCATTAAGTAAAGGACTTTGGCCAAGTGAAGGGGAGGGGAGGATTCATTCTCAGTCCCCTTTAGACGCAGCTCTTTTTTCGCAGTATTTAGACAAGCCTCTTGCCGCTGTCGACCGAACCTTGTTACGCAGGAACGGCGTCCAACCCAAAAGCACTCCCGAGAACCCGAGAGCTTGGCGAGCCCAGCGATAGAAATTAAAAGTGTCGGTGTGACGATAGATCAAACCGTCTTTGAATTCTAATTGCGCGGCAATGATATTGTGAACTTTGCGCCCCGACGCACTGAAGGTGTAATGCGCATCCCACAGCGCCGTTCCGAATTTCCCGTCAGCCTCAACGCCGCTGTAGGTCAATGTTAAATCCTTGCCGCGTTCGCAAAGCATGCGCCACATATTCCTGGCTTGCTCACCCTTTAGATTGGTAAAGACAGGATCGGAGAACACAACCTCGTCGTGATAGCATTGCGCCATCGTCTCAGCGTCTCTCTCCTGAAACGCCTTATAAAATTTGTGAATCAACTCGGCATGGGCTTCACTCATGACTCTTCCCTCGACGCTCTGCGCCTCTATTTCTCGACGCCTCGCGTCCTGATCTCAGTTGTTTTCTCGCACGCGGGCTCGGTTCGAGACCTAATTTATAGTAATCCACCCCTAAGCAGAAGGGACCACCATGAAAATGACACTTTTGGGAACAAGTTGCCCTGCGGTCTCCACCCGCCGATTTGGTCCCGCCAGCCTCGTCCGCCACATGAATCAAAGCTTCCTTGTTGACTGCGGCTCCGGCTGCACACAGCGCCTCCTAGCCGCTGGTTCGACCGGCAGAGATCTCGACGCCATCTTCCTGACACACTTGCACTCGGACCATGTGATTGACCTCTACCAAGTCATCATTTCAAGCTGGCATCAAAACCGAGATAAGCCCCAAAAAATCTATGGTCCAAAAGGGACAAGAGCCTTCGTCCAAGAGACCATGAAACTGTGGCAACTGGAGAGAGAAGCGCGCATTGCCCATGAAAAGCGCCGCTCTATTGCTGCCTTTCAAATAGACGTCGTCGAGTTTGAGGCGGGCTCCCTCTTAAAGACAGCCGACTTGGAGGTTCACGCTTTCCCCGTTGCTCATGCCCCGGTCAAGAGCGCCTTTGGCTTCGTCTTTGAGGCCCCCGGCCAAAAGTTGGTCTTCAGCGGCGACACGGGCCCTTGTGATTCTCTTGTCGAAGCCGCCTTGAACGCCGACGTATTGGTCCACGAAGTATTCATTCATGAGGGCCTCGCCCCCGTTGGATTACGCACAGCCGAAGGTATTCATGCTGTTCAGTCCTATCACACCCTGTCAACAGACTTAGGATCCATTGCGACGAAGGCACGAGCCGGCTGCCTCATCCTCAATCACTTCGTCCCCCCCGACTTTGACCCCAAGCCACTCATAGCAACCCTTCGGCAAGCCTATTCCGGCCCGATTATCATTGGCGAAGATCTCATGACCTTTGACCTCGAAAGTAAAACCGTGCGCTATAAAGAGCTCAGCTTCGCGCTCTAAAACAGGCCAGCACTTAATCAAAGCGGCCATTGAAACTTAACGCGTCCCTTCCTTTCTCTTAGCCCGTTTCAGCAATCGATTTTCCATGAGTATGGAATAAGCCTTCACCTGATTCTTTATCACAGGGGGACCTCCTCTCACCGCTTTCCAATCGGCTATGGCCTTCTGAAACTCACCATTCTGATAGGCCAGAATGCCCTGGAAGAATCGAAGCCTTTCGCTGTTACTTTTTGCAAGACATTGTGAGGCCCGTTTATAGTCACCAACGCGAAACCAAGCCCCCGCGACCTCTTCTCGATTGCTCTCTTCACCGAGAATAGAGAGGAGCAACGCGATTCGAAATGGGTCTAAGCCCTGGCTGTTTAACTGGGATAAACGATTCAGCGCCATGTCACGATTCTTAACGCCAAAAAAGGCCGCGAGGCCGACGCGTTCAGGCTGCGAAAGCGTAAAGAAAACATGACGCCAATGGTCGGGGAAGTAGGCGCGCTTTTCGAGTCGATCTAAATCTTGAAGAAGACTCAACTGCTCCAATCCCTCTTTTTGCCGTCCGAGACGGAAGGCGCTGAGCGCGGCCTTAAAATGGGCCGAGCGCAGCCACTTGCCCTTTTTCCTTAGATCAATCAGTTCAAGGCAGCCAACCAAGGCCGCGTCGTCCTCCCCCAACGCTGACAGCATCTCCGACCGACCAAGCCGCCAGCGAGGGTCAGCTCTTCTCTGCGAGACAAATGTCTCCGGCGCTGCAGACACTGACAATGATTGAAGCTTCACACGCGTGACCGCTCGACGCGTGAGATTAAAAAAGCTGGCCGAGAGCTTCTTTTCTCTGTTGCCCACGACGAAGCGAAGGTTCCCCTTCGGGATAGAGAGCGGCACAGCGGCCACTAAGCTCTTTTGAATCCCCTGATACTCATAAGAAACTTGAAGCTCGGATCTATCGGCTCGATAGGTCACTGTGAAGTTGAGGACCTCTTTAGGGTCAAACCAATCACAGTCAATTGAAATGAGGGGCCTGTCTGTGCCAATCTTCAACCAACTTCGCCACGCGCTCGGATCTCCGCTACCAGCCCAAATCAATCGAATAAAGAACAGCTCTTTTTGATTGTTCATGAGGGCCATTCGGAACTCTGCGCTGCCATCGAGCTGCTCAATATTCAATACGCTATTCAATCGAAAAGACTGCCCGTTGTAATTCACTGGGATCGCTAGAGAAGCTTCATCGAAGTGATGGCCAAACACCCTCAAATGATCTTTGTCAAATTGAAAGTAGTGGTGGTCACTCAACTCAACATTGAGATCCTTCTGATTGTTTAGAATATTATTCAAGTCAATGACTGTCTTAAAGCGTCCCATCTCCGACAAGCCTTGTTTACGTTTGAGAAGCTTCTCTCGCTTTGATGCCGAGAACGAGTAAGATTTTTCTAATTGGTTGAGGTCCGAGAGCGCGGCTCGATAATCTCCGGTTTGTTCAGCGCAATCAGTGGCAAGAGAGAGCGCCTCACGTCCAAAAGCCGGGGCCGTCCGATCAACCTCCAGGCAAAGCTGCCGAGCCCGCCTATAGTTCTTTAACTGAATGAAACAACGTGCGATCGCCAACTGAATATAGGGCTTAGAGAATTTCCTATTCGGCTCCGAGAGCAGCTCTTCAAACAAGATCTTCGCCTGATTAGCCTGCCCCGACTCTAACAGCGTCAACCCTAACTCGTACTGGTCAAGACTCAGGTCGGCTTCTAACTCGTCTTCCACTCGCTCCTTTCCAAGCTCTTCGATCCCATCGATGATAAACCTCTGCCCCTGAACTCGAATGACCTCATTGTCACCGTCTCCGTCAATGTCGAAGCAGTACATCTGCTCGGCGGTCTCCACATCCCACCGAAGCTGCCAATCGTTCTTTCGAGAGTCAATAACCCACTGTGCTTTTTTGAACGCAACATTCGATTTATAGACATAGGCGCCTGGAAAGCCTTTGACCGTATTCGTGAGCAGGCCCACCAAGCTTATTTTGCAGCGTTCTCTCTCATCGAAAGGCGCTCTCAACAGCGCTTCTAGCGCCCAAGCCCCCTCCTTAGGATACCAGCGCCAAATGGCATCGGGGCGATCCGGTTTGAGGTCGGCGCCGAAGATCACCCCGATATCGTGAGACTTGCGCCGATCCGCCGACAAGAGAATTTCAGTCTCTTCTCCAGGAACCACCAAAACCCCAGTCACTCTGCCGAGGAGCTCAGAGCGCCAGTCTCTTTGAGCTCCGCGAAGATTCTTCTGGCCTTTGTAAATATGTGCAGAGTAGTGATTCCACTCAATGAGTGTCAGGAATAACTCATCACATCCATCCCTGTCGAAGTCGTGAAAGCTCGCCTGCCCGACATAGGACCCTTCTGTCCTTTCCAAGGGGACAGCCCTTCTTTCGTCGCTGGCGAAGTTCAGAATGAGGATTCGTTGTTTGCCCGTATTTAGAAAGACATCTCCTTTGCCATTTCCATCCATATCCCCAATGGCCAGGGCCTCATAATCAATGAAAACATCCGCTGCTTTAGGCTCCCAAAGCAATTTCAATCGCCCGGTAGAAAACTGATAGTACCGTAAAAACTGCTGCTCTGGAGTCTTATACTTCAGGACAATAAACTGACCGAAGCTCCCACGAACTTGTCGAAAATCTGTTAATTCTCCAGGAATAGAGAGGCTTGATAGCTCAGAGAAATTTGCTTTGCCCTTTTTAATATCAATTGAAAGGGCGGTCACCTGAGATCCATCGCTTTGTTTGTTAACCCTAAAGCAAACTGCTTTCTTTTTATAGTGAAAGACCGGCCTATAGAAATTCTTAGGGAGCCTCATCTTAAGGCGCCCTCGCAGCCCCAACGCCAAACTCTTAAGCCAGTTCCCTCGGCTTTGTTCCTTCTTATTTAGAACGGCCCAATCAATTTTATCTTCAAGAATTGTCAGCGCACGGCCAAACGATTCCTTATTGACATAAATCTCGGCTAAACCAAGGTAAGCCTTCGAGCGGGCCTCTCCAAAAATGGAGTTGTTTGAGAGTTTTCGATAGTAGATATTAGCTCGTAGATACTCTCGCTTTGCGCAGAGAGAGTTCGCCAACACGAGCAGTGAATTCACCCCCTCCAATGAGTTTGGACCATACTTATAGGCCAGCGCTCGTTGAGCTCCCGCCTTCATATCAGCACCCATGTCTTCGTAGAGATCGGCCTTCATACTAGCCGCACGAGCCGCGAGGGCTGGCCCATCTAGAACTTGCCGGGCCCTCTCAAAAAGCCGCTGTTTTTGCTCGGGACTGAGATCGTAGTCTGGGTTATCAAGGATGTTTTCGAAGTGCTTGTCGCGGACATTCTTGCGAACGAACTCGTCAATCTTCTTCTCTAAGGCTGCCAAAATGGGCTGAGCCGATGCTTCAGAGTGATCTCCCGAACTAATCAGAGCCTTTATATCCTGCTCTATCCTATCGAGATCCGCGTTGAGCTTCAGGTTCCAGGTCGTCGCCTCCAGGCGCACCGCTTTCTCTACATTTTGAACAGAACGATACTGATTCCACTCTCTCCAAACAGGCCGAGCGATAGCTCCCAAACTCGCCAAAATCGCCGCCAATCCAAGTACCCATGCTCCCAGAATCATGCTTCGATGACGACGTGTCCACCGACGAAACTTCTCTAGACCGGTCTGCGGCTTCGCCAAAATAGTCTCGTCGTTGAGGAAGCGCTGTAAATCATTCGCCAGGTCCTCCGCAGTCCAATATCGATTCTCTGGAGCCTTCTCAATACACTTCAAGCAAATGATCTCTAGGTTCTTATCAATGCTTGTATCCAGGCGTCTCGGGGCCAGCGGCTCCTGGCGAACAATAGCGTGAACGAGATTGACGAAGTTCCCTCCAGGAAAGACCTTCTCACCGGTTAATAATTCGTAGAGCGTCGCCCCGAGAGAGTAGATGTCTGATCGTTGATCAATTTTCTCATGATCTCCCAACGCCTGCTCTGGTGACATATAGACAGGCGTCCCCATCACAGCGCCAGTTTGAGTAAGACCCTCGTCCTGACTGCCAACACGCTTTGCCAAACCAAAATCAGTCAGGAGCGGTGAGCCTGTTTCTTGTCTTATGAGGATATTGTCTGGCTTGACATCTCTGTGCAAAATCGCGTGTCGGTGCGCGTAACTCAAGGCCTTCGCGCACTTCATAACGATCTCAGCGGCGCGCTTGCCATCAGGAACGCCTTCCTCACGGAGCAGTGCCTTCAAGGTCACTCCAGCGACAAGATCCATCGCTAAATAGGCAATACCACCCTCTTCCCCAAAGTCGAAGACCTTCACAATATGAGGGTGATCCAGACGGGCCATCGTCTCCGCCTCAAGGCGAAAACGCTCACTCTCCTCAATTCCAATCTCTTGCCCATGGCGTAAAGTCTTTAACGCGCACTCCCGGCCGAGCTTGTTGGAATAGGCCCGGTAAACGGTGCCCATTCCTCCACTGCCAATCTCTGAAAGTATGCGATAACCACCAATCTCCTGAGAGTTCTCAGTAAACGCCGGAACGACTTGGGAGGAGACCGCTAAGTTAGGAACAGCGATAATCTGATTGGAGATTCCAAGTTCACCAGAAGCGGTTATTCCTGCTGCATAACGAGCCTGTTCAGCCACCGCCAGCGATAAAAATCCGTGCTCGATAAGCACAGCGCAGAGATCCCCGGAGTGTCCTGGCAGCTCATCATAGGCTCGCACGACGATCTCCGAGGAGAGAATCTGCTTCGAGAGAAGGTACTCTCCCTGCAGTTTATTGAGATCCATAAATTCCGACTCGCGCCCCGCTATGCTCTGACAAGCTCTTGAGTATATCTGGATCACCGAGAAACAAACAATTCAAAACCTTCCTAATCCTCATAGAGAAGGCTCCAATCAAGACTCCCAGGGGCTTCTCAGCATTAGTATTCGGCACTGTTTTACTCCCGTTCAAAGGACCACAAACACTCCGCAGCTCTTTAAGTCGCACAAATGAGACAACGATCTTCTTCAAAGTCTCTTCAGAAAGAGATGCTAAGCTTGGGTTGCGCGTCAAGTACACGAGAGCCATAAACGATCGAATACCAAGCTTTGAAGAGTTAGAGTTGCGAGTCGGGGAGAGACAGTGTTTTTTGAATTAGCAGGAATGTTATTACTTCCATTCGTTGGTAGCACTTTCTTCTCCTTAGGATTTTTCACATTATTCCGTCACTTACAATTAATCAGCAAAGGAGAGCTCATCGACGGTGAGGTTGTGGCGATCGAGTATTTTCGCAGTATCAGTCCGAGGACAAGCGACGGACACAAGACGAAAATCGCTTACTATTCTTCAATCGTTCAATTTTCATGGAATGGTGAAGACCATAAAATCGCGAGCATCGGCGCTAATGAAATCCGTCATCAGTTAAAGCAAACTGTCCCCGTCTACGTTCTTACCAATAGTCAAGGAGAGCTTGTCAAAGCAAGTGTCAAAGAGATGCCGAACGTGGTCTTGCCGACTGTCTTCCTCATACTTGGACTTGCCGTTGGCGCGATTGCCCATACTCAGTTGAATGCGCCGCTCATATATCTTGGCGCGTTTGTCCTTAGCTTCTTGGTCATCGGCGGCATCATTTCTGCGAAGATCGATAAGACTATGAAGTTTACCCCCCATGAACCTCGCATGGACTCACGAATGATTGAAAACGCCGAAGATATGCAAATGGAGCTTTCAAAGAATAGTAAAATTGCCTATGTCCTCGGCGCGTTACCGATTCTCGGGTCTGCATTTCTCTTCTATTCTGCCTACAATAAACTAAATCACTCTGATCAGGCTTCATTCAACGAAGATCTATGGTCTTTTATTTCAACCCTCATGGAACAAGGCCCAAAAGCGGGTCAGCAGGACTTTGTAAACTTGGCAGGGGTTGGCCTTTTCTTTTTACTCGCCGGCTTGTATTCTCTAGTTTACACGCGCATAAAAGGCAAACAATTGGCGCCTTCTCCATCGATAAAATAGACGGCCACCTAACATGTTCAGAGCCATTAAATCAATCGTCTCCCTCTTCTCAAACAGTAAGAATACTATGACCGACGACATCAGCCGTTCTCGCGCTCTCCGAGCGAAACATTCGAATGACGGGCT
>JARGOJ010000093.1:7431-15204 GCA_029210225.1 Planctomycetota bacterium | reverse complement strand
TGGACAATACCCTTGTTGTGCGCGAAGGCGACGGCGTTACAAACGTCGATCAGAATTTGAAAGTGATCTTGCAAGTCATATTTCGCGGCCGCTTTTTTTTGAGCGGCCGTCTTCGGATGAAGTAAATCTCGCCACGACAAGCCACCGACAAGCTTCATGGCCAGCAGCCACTGACCATCCTGCTCTTGAACCAAATCGTGGACCGGGACGATGTTCGGGTGATCTAGATGTGCAGTAATCATGCCTTCGGCGACGAAGCTCTCGACGTTTTCTTCGTCCGCCTCTGAGAGCAATGTTTTCACAGCGATCACGCGCCCTAATCGTTTTTGACGCGCACGATGAACGAGGCCCATGCCCCCCGAACCGATCTCTTCGAGCAAATCGTAAGAGGTATCCGAACCGTCGTCAGCCTCAAGATTGGCCGGACTTTTAGGATTTTTTGCCGGAGTGTTCACGCTCAAGCGAAGCACTTCCTGAAAAGGAAGGGTGCGCTGAACTGTTGGACGATAACTCACATTGGGATCGGCCGATTCGACGTCTAAAGTCCCAAAAGTCTTTACCCAGAGCGTTTTTAAGGATCCTGTTTCCATACGTCCGAAGATACCACAGGCCTACCTAAAGTTTTAGAAAAGTCCTTCCAAGGATCCTAAATCGACGCTCGCTTGGGGCAACAACTGTCCTATTTCGATGATTTGCATCTGGGGCCGCTCTTGGGGCTCTGTTTTGAGCATGGTAAAACTTCTTCTAGACCGCATGTTTGCTGTCTCAGCGTATAGGAATCAAAGAAGCCCCTTTGACAGATTGCTTGAAGACCGGAAGATAGGCTCCATGAAGCCGTTCCTCAACACCCTTAAACATCCACTTACGATTCTCGAAAATCGCGACCTCTGGAATAGCGCCAACCCACTTGAGCAAGATCGAGCCATAAAGATCATCGATCGTTTTCTTGGGCCAGCCTACCAATGGATGGGCACCGATACATACAGTTGCATGGGTCAACGGCATCGCATTGCCACATTTTGTCATGACGCAAGCTCGGCCGAGCTCAACCTCATCCCCGGCGGGTCCTTCCTCATGGGCACCGACGGCGCAAACCCTGACGAGCGCCCGGTCCATGAAGTTCGAATCCGCCCGTTTCTTATAGGCCGCCTGCCCCTCACTCAAGACTGTTGGGATATGATCGGCGGAGTCGATGAGCGCCATTGGAGTGAGTTGGAGCTCCCGATTAACGGGATATCCTGGCACGATGCCCAATCGTGGCTCCGTCGGGCTGGAGACCAACTGCGCCTCCCCAGCGAAGCCGAGTGGGAGTATGCTTGCCGCGCCGGCTCAAGCAGCGCCTACTATTGGGGCGACGACATGGACCCCAGCTTCTGTTGGTATGGGGGCAACGCCTTCAACGGCTTTCAACCTCATCCCCCCTGGGAACACGAAGACAAACACAACGCCTTCGGCCTCATTGATATCGCCGGAAATGTCTTCGAGTGGTGTGAAGACGAATGGTTCGAAAATTACCTCCAGGGCCCCATCGACGAGCGTCCTATGGTTTCGTCGAAGCCCCGGGGTCACCGAATCATCCGAGGCGGCGCCTGGAATGACCACTGCGATCACTGCTGCTCCGCCTTTCGTTTTCACGCGCAGCCCTCCGACAATCACAGCGACTATGGCATTCGAATCGCCCGCTCCATTCCCAATCTGAAATTCAACGAGAGCTAATCAACACCCGTGGACACAGCTCTCTCCCATAAGCTCGCCCAGACCATCGCGGCCCGCGTCCTTCCAAGCCTCGCCAAACAAGCCACCGCGCTGATTCCCAATCTCCCAGACTTTCCTGCGACCGACATTCAAAAACTCGGTCAAGATCCGGCAGAATCCCTCGCCTTGCTCATCGTCCTGCTAAAAATTCGTGCTTCTCTTGAGGGCATGGTCTGGCCTGAAAGCCAGATCCCTGAAATCGCAAGGCTTGTGGCCACCCTAAAAACAGAACCATGTCGCCAAGCTTTGCAAGAGTGTTGCCTAGGCTTAGAAAACATCCTTCAAGCTCATCAGACTGAGAAAATATTCGCTGGCAGCACAAAAGCTCCCTTGCTGGCCCGCTTCTACGAGCATCTCTTGAGCGCATCCGATAAGGCCCTTCGCAAAGAGCGCGGCGTCTACTACACGCCCCCGGCCCTTATCCATCGGATGGTCAATCTCTGCGATGAGCTCTGCCAACAAGAGTTTAAGGGCTCTGAGGGACTGGCTGAGAACGGCCAAAATCCAAACGAGGGTTTTCGCGTCTCGATTCTCGATCCCGCCGCGGGCACGGGGCTCTTTCTCCAAGGAGTCTTTAGCTATGTGAAGTCGAAGCTCATCGCGAAGGGGCGCTGGAATGAAGACGCCGAAGCGGGCATTCTCGGGCGACTCCATGGATTTGAATTGCTCTATGTGCCGTGCCAAATGGCCCGCTTAGATTTTGAAGCCTTGTGCCCGCGCAGTCTCATTCCGAGAAGCCTCATGACTTGGGGAAACTCCCTTGATGGTCCGGAGATATATCCTCAATTGCGTGAGGCCACGGTCTTTTTAGGGAATCCCCCCTACGCTGCCTTTGGCCAGCATAATCGCAGCCCCTGGATTATGAGTCAGCTCGCGGCTTACAAAGACGGCCTCGGAGAAAAGAAAGTCAACCTCGACGACGACTACATCAAGTTCTTCCGCCTCGCTCATAGCCTACTGAGTGAGAAGGAATGCGGTCTCATGACGCTGGTCACGAATAGTAGTTTCATTGAGTCCCCCACTCGTCGACAGATGCGCGCCGCTTTATTCCAATCATTCTCGTCCATGACCTTGCTAAATTTGGGAGGAAGCCGGTTTCGGCCGAGGAGAGATGGGGAAGACATTGACGAGAACATCTTTGATATTCAGTGTGGAATCGCGGTGACGGCGCTGTGCCGACAATCGAAGAGCACCCCGGCTTGGCGCTCATTGACGCGGCGAGGAAAGCGAGCTCAGAAAATGGCCTGGCTCCGGGATGAGAACGAAATGGAAAGCACCTGGGAGCGCCTTCTTCCAGAGTCACCAAGCTATTCATTTCAGCCACTCACCGCAAAACAAAAGATCCTCCGGGAGGACTATCAACAGTTCTTGCCCCTCAATTCCCTCTTTGAAGTTTATGGAAGCGGAATTAAAACTGATCGCGACAGACTATTCTTTGATAGAGACGCTAAACAACTCGCTCAGCGTATGGAGCAAGCATTCTCCGGGCAGTTAACAAAAGAGGAGAAGGGCAAGTTTCGGATTGTCTCCAGTTCGAGCTACGACTTAGTTGGACGATTGAAAGAGAAGCGTTATGACCGAGGCAATATTCGACGATGTCTCTATCGCCCTTTCGACTTTCGCTGGCTTTATTATGCTCCAGGCTTCACATCACGCCCGGCTTTTCGCGTGATGAAACATATGAACGGCCAGAATCTAGCCCTACTAGCGAAACGGCAGGCGCGGGACTCAGACTATGACTGGTTTTTTGTTAGCCAGGGTCTTATTGCCGATGGTGTCTTCGCCATAGATAATAAGGGGCGAGAAAGTTTGTTCCCCCTGTATTTAGAGGATGGTCAATCCAACCTTCGTGTTCCAGGTGAAATGAATCACAGTCAAAACCCCCTGGAGTTTTTTCAGTATATTTATGCGCTCGTTCAATCCCCTAACTACCGACGGATCTACCGAGGTTTCCTTAGACAGGATTACCCCCGAATCCCCATTCCTAAAGACGCTAAACTATTTTTCACCTTGGTTAATCTCGGGAGAGAGCTCATCACGATTCATTGTTCCGAGACTGGGGTCGCCGACTCCTTTTTCTCTATTGATTTTGACACGGCCACAATTGCGAAAGGATATCCAAAATTTCGCGAGAACGCCGTCTATCTCAACGCCGAGCAAAAGATCGCCCCAGTCTCCCAGGCGCTTTGGGATTTTCGCCTTGGGGGTCATCAGATTGCGGAGAAGTGGCTCAAAGACAGAAAACAAAGCGAGCTAAGCAGCGAAGAAATCCAGCGTTATTCGGTGGTGTTATCGTCCATTGCGCAAACACTCAGGCTCAGGGAGCGCGTTGATCATGCCATTGATGAATTTGGAGCGTGGCCCGGAGCGTTCCTTGCTTCTCGGCAGGAGTTGTCTCATGGGGCGCTATGAATTGAGTCAGGCCAAGCCCTGGGACCTCGATTTCATTTCCGAAATGGGCGCGTCGGGCTGGGATCTGGCCTACCCCGCGCCTCAATGGGCCACTCAGCGAGAGCTCGAAACGATGCTATTGCGCTTTGAGAGTAAGCTTGAGGATTGCTTCCAGCTCATCCTAGACGTCGATAACAACGCGAAGGTCGGAACAACCGCCTTCCTCTCTCATCCTGGGCAAAAAGAGGCCCATTTCTTGATACCACGCTTTCACTCCGAACTCTATGTCACGCAATCCGATCGCATTTTCACAATTGAAAAAGCCATTGATTGGGCCCGAACCGAGACCGACTTAGAGACCCTCTCAGTCGTCTTGATTGATCATCAAGAAGAACTTCGCGACTTGCTTGTAGAGCGTGGATTTGTTGTGGAAGCGCGTGAATCAGTGATGCTCTGTCAATTAGATGACTTCACTCCAGAGACAAAACCCAAATACACGATCCAGCTCATCAGACCGAGTCATTATGAGGATGGCCGTTCGGCGCTACGCCTTTTATCTGGGCACTTCCCAGGGAATTACCCGCAGGAGAAACTCGAGCAAAATTTAGCGCGGGCCTGGGTTGTCGCTCTCGCGAAAGAACACAAGAATGACACTCAGGCCCTCGGTTTGATTGCGTGGACAACGCCTGAGCAGCAGCCTTACACCGATCTCATCCTCACCCGCGTGGATTCTAGTGCAAAAGGTCGCGGCGTCACCAGCGCCCTTTTGAACCATTTCCTCAGTCACGGGAAGAGCTTGGGACGACGCTATGCCCGGGCCTCGGTCGATCCGAATGACGGGCCCGGGCATTGGCAGTTGGAGCGGGCTGGCTTTCGAGACACGCAGAATATTATGCGGCTACGAAAGTCCTTTAAGGTCGAGTCGTATTAAGCAAGCCTTAGTTCGTCTTCGCTCCTGGATAAATGTGATAGGTGCCCGTCAAAGAGGCCTTGGCCAAGGTGTGATCTTGAATGGCCGCGAGGACCTCCGGCCCGGTAAACGTACCTTCAACAGGGCATTTATCGACGTCGAGGGCGTAGACAGTAAAGTGATAGTGGTGAAGTAATTCGTCGTTCCAAGGAGGGCAAGGTCCGTCGTATCCGAAGTATTCACCGCCCATTTTTGCGTCGCCGTCAAACCACTGAGTGTAATTGTTTAAACCTGTCCGAGAGCCGTCTTTTTGGTCCGGTCCGGGCTTTCCCTTGGCTGTAATTCCCGTGGAATACTCGCCTTCAGCGATTTGGGTCTTTGCGCTGGGGAGATCGACTAAAACCCAGTGATAAAAGTCGACGCGCTTAAGGTCCATGGGCACGGTGCGACCTTCTTTGTTGACATCCTCTCCCGAGCTTGGGACGTCACTATCATGGCAGATCACCACGTAGGACTTTGTGCCTTCTGGGGACTCAGTCCATGAGAGTTGTGGGTTTCTGTTCTCACAGAGTTCGACATTCTTTTCAGGGTGATGCTTACCAAAGGCAAGCTTGCTCGGAATGTCCGCGCCGCACTGAAAGCTCTCACTCGTCAACTTCATTAGGTCTCCCCGCCAAGCGATTCTTGATTCTGGATTTCATTACATAGTTTATTAACGCGACTGATTGTATAGAGCGGGGCGCTTTTGGGAAGTCAAAGTCGATTAAGAATCACGTTGAAGCTTCTCTTCTTTCTCTTCCGAATTCTCATCCGAGGCCCAGATAGCGGCCAACATCAGGTAGGCGATGCTTCCGCCAATTCCGCTAAACTCAAACAAATACTCGGGCCACAGCCCGGAGAGAACCGTGGAGAGCAGTGCGACCGGGACAATCCAATAAAGGCGTGAATCAATAGCATTCCCCATCATGAGTAATATGCTCGTCATAATCACTCCGTCATAGGCCATGGTCGCTCTCATTGTCGAGCCGAGGGACTGGCCCATAAAACGGTTCAGCAAGACCATCCCAAAACCAATCACTGCAGAATAGGCAATGCGGCGATTCACTGTGGTCCGGAACAGTGCGTTCCGCCCTAGGTAGAATGCCAGACAGAGACCGATCCCGAGAGGAATCATGAGGAGTACATCGGTCGTGAAGCTGAGCTCAAATTGATCTTGAAAGATCCTCAACACGAAGACGGATGCCCCCGCAAGCACAGCCGCCACCATGACAAAACGTGAGCGAAAACGTCCGGAGACTCTGAGGTCGTGGTCACGCTCAAGGTCTCTCAGGCGTTCCTGATTCGACTGCTCGTCCGACAATCGCTGTTCCAGGTATTGAAGCTTCGCCTCCAGCTCTGCACGAGGCTCTGGGAGAGCAGCGACAAGCGTCGCGACCAAGCCCTTGTTTCGACGGGGCAGCTCCCTCTCGATCATTAACTCCAAACATTTCTGCAGCCCCTCCCGAGCTTGTTGATTCTCTGGCCAAATTCGTAGGGCCTGCTCGAAGGCAAAGCGGCACTCCGCGAAGATCAGCAGCAAGGCTTTCTCATCGCAATCATTGGTCAACGCGTCTTCAAACTGCCGCAGCTTATCAAGGGCGCCTTCACTTAATTCAATCGATCCATAATGGTCGAGATAGTTCTCCAGGGCTTGACGAAACTCCAATGCGCTTTGAGGGCGCTTATCCGGATCGAGCTTCATACTCCAATGACAGAGCTTCACAAGCTCCTTTGGCACGCTCTCATCGTAGTCTTGGGGTTTCGAGTGAAAGGCCGCATTCAACGCTTTGTAAGGGCTACCCTGGTGTGGAGCTTGCTTGGTGAGTAATTCGTGAAGAGTCGCGCCGAGCAGGTAGATATCGGAGCGCTCCGAAACTCGGCTTTCCCCATCAAGCATCTCCGGGGCGAGGTAAGCAGGCGTACCGACCAGGCGTTTGTTCTCGGGATCGCGATCTTTCAGGGGGAGCGCCAAGCCCCAATCGACAAGGTAGACTTCACCAAAGGCTCCAATCATGACATTGTCGGTCTTTATGTCCCGATGCAAAACACCTCTGCTGTGGGCAAAGTGCACCGCGTTACAGACGTCACGGAGGATTTCCAGGTTTCGTAGAAATGGTTTCCGCGCCCATTCTTTCCACCGAGGATGAGCTTCGTTTCTGGCCAGGTCCCTCCACGAGTCTCCGAGCACCCGCTTCATGACAATGACCGGAGCACCACGAGGGTCAATTCCGAGGTCGTGGATAGGGATAATGTTGGGGTGGTCCAGGAGGCCTGAGATCCGGGCTTCTTTGAAGAGCGCCAAGGCGGCGGCCTTGCTGTTTTCATTTCTGGCCGTCTTCACCGCGACCTCGCGGCCAAGAGATCTTTGAACTGCCAGCTCAACCTTGCCCATACCGCCCATACCGAGGGTCTCTTGAATCTCGTAGGACGCATCAGCGCTCCCATCCAGCCGAAGAGTGGCGAGGCTTTCTTGGGGAAACACGGATTCGCTAGGGCCCGTGTTGCTGACGGGCTTGGTGGATTCGTCGTAAAAAGCATCGTTCGATGCTCTATGGGGACTCCGGAGGCTCTCTTCTGGGGACCCTCCGTCCAGATCGATGAAGTCACGGACTCGGGTTAAGACTGTCTCGAAATCGCTGTTTTCAGTCATGTGAGCTCATATTTCCCGGGACAATTTG
>JARGOJ010000093.1:6624-7421 GCA_029210225.1 Planctomycetota bacterium | reverse complement strand
CATCGGTTTTCAAAACACGTTGAAACGTTTGGAACAAGTGCTCTAGAGATGAAGTCTATGAAAATAAGAATGGACATGGGAATTGTTCAAGCCTTTTGGTACGCCCCGTGGTAAATTTCGCATTCATACTTTGTCTCAATGTTGCACCCAATGATCTCAAGGAAGCTCTCTATGTCATTATTGCGAAATTGCCTCGCCCTCATCCCCGTCTTGGTGTTGAGTGGCTGTCTCGAATACAACGAGGACATCACCGTCAACTCCGATAAGACCGGCCGTATCCAAATGGATATTGCGGTCCTCGCCGACTTCTTTGAAGACGATCAGATTAAAGAGATTAAGGAAGAGCTCAAGCAAGCTCAGGAAGAACTGAAGAAGCACCCAGAAATCACTCATGTCGATTTTTCAGTGAAGCTTAAGAAAGACATGTATCACTTCATGTATGACATCGGCGTGAAGGACTACAGCTTCCTCTCTGAGCTCACAGCGAGCAACATCAATGGTGCTGGAGCCCTTGGCTTCGATAGCTTGAACAACTCCGGTGTTCGCTTTGAGACCCTTGAGAATGGCAACATTATTTTCCACCGCTCATTAAACGCCAATGCTCAGCAAGTTGTTCGCAGCCGTATGACTCGCCTTGGCCTCAAGACTCGCGTGACAAGTTGGCTCACTAAAATGCGCAGCAAGATCAAGAAGGCTAAGAGTGACGAAGACGACCCCTTCGCTAATCGCTTTGCCACTTATCGATTCCACGGCCCCAAGATCATTCAAGCTTCTGAGCCTGGTCAAATGTCTCGTCG
>JARGOJ010000093.1:0-6586 GCA_029210225.1 Planctomycetota bacterium | reverse complement strand
ACAACTCAGCGTCTCAGTCTGATCTACAAGCCGAGTTCTCTCTCAATGGAACCACATGGTGGAGAATCGCAATCGCTTTGGCCATCATGGCATCTGGACTCTTCTGGTTCAAATCATTCTGGGCTCGTGGCGGACTTCGCCGCGCCGCTCGTCAGAGCGGGGTGATGTAAAGCGCCGCTTGTCTCCAAAGACTGAATAGAATACTCTTCGCCCCGTTATGAAACGGGGCGTTTTCGTTTTTTTAGGAACCACCAAAGCCCAGGCGACACTTACCCCTCACGACACCAACAGCCCGAAAAAAGTGACTAACAACACTATGAAAAACATCCTCAGCCTCACCGCGACTCTAAGCCTCCTAGTGTTTAGTCCGGCGCTCTTCGCTCAAGACGAGACAGCCGAGAAGGCTAAGGACAGCCCGAAAGCGCCGGATATCTCCGAGAAGAAGGATCCTCAAAAGTTCCGCGTCAAAACTCCAAAGGCTCCCGATATCTCCGAAAAGAAAGTCCCCGAGAAGCCTAAATCGCCGGCTCCTCCAGACATCTCAGAGAAGCCAAAAGCGGAGAATCCTAAAACAGTCAAGCCGAAGGCAGCCGAGCCTAAGGGCAAGGCGGAGCCCAAAGACAAGAGCCTTGAGGAGTTGAAGCGGGATATTGAGCGGCGCAAGAAGGCGCTTTTTGAAGAGAAAGAGGCCTTGAATAAGAGCGTTGGAGTGCGCCCAAACAAAGAGTTTGAATTCCAAGATCCTTATGTCCCCTGGGATGGACAGGGCTTGTTTCGTGAAGAGAGGCAGCGGCTGAAGGGAGATTTGCTTTATTGGACAAAGAAGCGCGACAAATATATCGCTGCCAACAAGGGTTTCCTTGACGAAGAAAAAGAAGAAGCGCTCAAAGATTTAGAAAAGACCGTGGAGGCTCATAGGGAAGCCCTGCACCTCGATAAATACTGGTACTCCGTGGAAGGCTATCGCGGCGGTAGTTTCCTGAGATATGAGTATCATCGCAACCGCGACTTCAATAAGCATGTTGATGACAACGATCAACGTGTGCCCTTCCGCATCCTCCCAGGCTTGACATTATACGCCAAGGACATTGGGAGCATCACCGCTATCGCAGCGATTTCAAGGACCTGGGGAGCCAATAAAGCGCGGGATCGTCCCCAGGATCACCTCGACCTCTACGAGCTCTATATCTCGCCATTTTTCTTGCACACCGACAACTATGAAATCACTCCTAAGATTGGCCGACAAGCCTTAAGATTTGGTAGTGAGCGAGTCTTAGGAGACAATAACTTCTTCGTTTTCAATCGTTCCTTTGACGCTCTTTCAATCAATTACACGGGCAAAAAATTAGATTGGTCGCTCTTTGCTGGGCGCCCCGTAAAACGCCGCGACTTAAATGACCGCCACGGCAATGACCCCGACCGTCGAGAAAATTTGTTTGGAACTTATTTCACTTATAAGTCTAGTAAGAAATTGACCGTCGAACTCTATGCTCTGCGCAAGCAGAACACTCGGCGTTTTGTCGGCGTCTCTGGCTTCGACCCCGATACCAGCACGGTCTTCACAGGAGGAGGACGGGTTATTTACAAGGGACAGCGCAACGAGAGCGGTCGGGTCGTAGGAATAAACGGAGAGTTAATTTATCAGCGCGGTCGGGTCAACGGCGACCCTCACGAGTCTGCAGCGGCCGCATGGGAGATCACCTATTCATTCCTTTACGATCCTCTTCCGGAAGAGATGAAGGAGGGTTTGCCCCCGAGTGTGGCCTATGATGCGGACCAGGTTCACTATTTTCAGTTCGCGCTGGGAGTCGACTGGGCAAAAGGCGATGACAGCCCTGGCAATCGGCGCTCAAAGACATTTCAACCCGTCTATCCCTCACCGCACTTGTTCCAGGGATCTGCAGATGTGCTTGGGTTTCAAAACCTCTATGACTTCCATGCCAGCATGACCTTTCAATTCCGCGGTGATGTCAAGGAGGATGGTTTTGGCGTCAACGCATTGAGCGTGAAGTATCATTTGTTCCACAGAGATTCCAATGAGAGCAATGTCTTCGGAGTCAATGGGGCGCCTATTGTGGCGGCTCCCAATGGCCGCGGAAGTCACGATGTCGGGCAGGAGGTCGATGTTAGTATTCGAGTCTTCAAGTTCTTCCGCGTCGGCTATTCTCGCTTTTTCCCCGGCCGTTACTTACGCCGGAACGGACTGAAAGACCCAGTCGACTACTTCTACATTGCGGTTGGTGGGCGCTAAGGGACCATTCACACGGACATTCTAAACGTCCCCCCGGATTCATCGGGGCCTATGATAAAATCGACGTTTAGCGCTCTTCCGAGGGCTTTCTCTTTCGTCATCTACGTTTCGCATTGAGGATGAATCACGCTATGAGTCCAGCAGAAAACACCGACCCCGAAGGCAATGAAGAAAAGCTCGAATTCGAAGTTCCAAAGTCTCTAGATCTGGGAACTCCTGACTCCCCAGGGTTTCCCCCTGACGACTTGTTCGTGAATACCAACAGGCCTGTTGATCATCTACCACCACCTCCTCCACCTCCTGCACCTCCTCCTCCGAGGATCAATACCAATGGACCTCCGGAACCACCACCGCCCGCTCCCCTGCGAATCAACACCAATGTCCCTCAAAGAAAGCCGTCCCTGGAAGAGCTTCCCCACCCATCTCCTAAATCCCGTCCTCTACGAATCAATACCAACAGGCCTCCGGAGATTTTTAAAGCTCCTGCTCCCAAAAATCCAGACCCTTCGGACGAGTCGGAGTAAGCCATTGAATTCTGAGGAAGCGGTCGTCTTCAAAGTTCATGATCAGTGTGATGCGTCGTTGTTCAAGAGCATCTCTTCGGCTCACAGAAAGCAGATTCACAGAGAGCCCTGGCCCAATTTCTCAGAGCTAGATCTTTCTCAATATGACAACGCGCTGAGAGTCGAAGCAGCTCATCAATGGGCCACCCGGGCTGGGGCGGAGCATAGCTCTGTCTTTCAATTCAGTCAGTTAAGCCAAGCCCTCTCCCTGGCCTGTGTGCCCATTGAAATTCTCGGCGCCCTCGCTCGTCTCATCACCGACGAAGTCCGTCACGTTCAGCTTTGTCTAAATGTCGCCAAGGCTTGCGCTCCCCCGGAGTGGTCTCATTTATTGAAACTCCCAGCGCCCTACGCTCCATGGGCTCCCTTCAACAGTGACGCCCGTCGCGATGAGCTGCTCGCCTGGGCGAGCCGAGCGGTGCTGCTCGCCTGCTGCCTTGGAGAATCCTTATCGAAGCCCATGCTCGAAGTCATCGCCTTACAATCCACTGAGCCTGTCATCGAGGCCGCCACCTTGCAGATTTTAAGGGACGAAGAGCTGCACTCCTTGTTTGGCTGGGAGACCCTGCGCTATTTAATGAATGAATTAAGCCCCGAGGCGATTGAAGTTCTTCACGGCGCTCTTCCAAGGGCCTTCGCGGGTCTGGAACAAACGACCGCTCACGGAATAACAGTCGCCGACTTAGTCGGCAAGCGCCTCACGGTGACCCGTTCAAAAGAAACGCCGAACCTCGGGGTATTGAGTGCTATTCAGAGCGCCACAGTGTTCTATTCAACCCTTGACTCAATGATCTTCCCAGAATTAAAAAAACTGGGCTTCGACCCACAAAGAGCTTGGCAGCAAAGGTTTCATCAGCCAGCTTAGATCTCGCGAAGAATTCACTCGACAACGAAGAATGGCAGAGTATCAGGAAGGACAAGGAATGGGAACTTGGGATGAGGGTATCCTCGACAACGATTCAGCGCTGGATGGCCTTGGAGATATCAGTCATGGCATTGTTCAAGATATCGCGGCGCTTCAGGCCGCGGAGACTGATCCAGAAACAGTCGGACGCCTTGCTGCCGCGATTGGCGTTCTCCTTCAGTTCTCTCCCTTCGACTTTACCGAGGCCTCTGGCAACGCTACCAAGATCATAGAGGCCCTCAACAAACACAAGGAGGGTATTGACGCTCATTTGTCCAAAGATGCCCAGGGAGTGCTCTCAGAGGTCGCAGCTGGCAAGGGAGAGTCTTTAGCGCAGCGCTCGATCGAGCTGCCGAAGGATGTCATGGATGCGGTCCATAGCCACGCGACCGCATCGAATTTCGCCAAGCGCGAAGCCCCTTTGTTCGAGCTTCAGGCTGGTCAAAATTATGTAAGGGAACTCAGTCAGCGCATCGTTGAACTGGTGAGTGAAGATTTTGAGGACGACGATACATTAAGCGATTTATGCCGGGAGGCCGCGAGCATGGGGCCCTTGTCGCTGTTGTTAGTGCTAAAACCCCTCACGGTCCCCAAATCAACGATTCAGAGCTGGCGCGACGGCGCACAAAAGGGATTGAAGACTCTAGAAGCCATGGGTGAGGAAGCTGGAGAGCTTGGTTTTCATCGACCCTATTATAAAAATGTCGATATTGTCTTCGCCGCGCTGCTCCAATGATTCCAATAATAGTTGTCTTTGGGACTCCTCATCATGCTCCAGATCAGTCGACAACCGGAATAAGCAATTGGCTTCCTTTGGGAATAAGGGCGTAAAGTGTGCAGACTTCTCTAGTGGTCAGACCCTGGCTGTAGGCAACATAGATGTCTTTCAATGCGAGTTGTGGCTGATTGTTCGCCAGATATGCAATCGCTCGATGCTTAAAGCTCCTCGGTTCTTTCGGCACTTTCTGAATCGCGACGGTCAAGTCGTCAATGGCCATCTGATATTGTCGAAGTTCAATGGCGATTGTCGCTCGGATAATCAGCAAGTTGGGACTTGGACGATTCAATTCGATGGCTCGATTGACCGCTTCCATAGCTTTCGGGTACTTCTTTTTGAGTCGATAAACGCGAGCGAAGTTCGCGTGACATTTTGGATCTTTTGGGAACAGTTGGAAATAGCGGTTCGAGACGATCTGTGCGTTTCTCGCGCTCTTTCTTTGAATGTGGAATGAAATGAGAGCGGTGAGTGTAGACTTTTGATTTGGGAATTGACGGAGCATTGTCTTGGCGAGCAAGTCGCCTTTTTTTATGCGTTTTGCTTTCAAGTATGCTCTTAGAGCGTTTTCATAGCTTTCATGCGACTTGTGTCCGAGAGAAATGAGCTTTTCATAGTCGTCAGAAGCTTCGGACCATTGCTCTAGTTGAGATCGCATGTCTGCGCGGGCCATGAGAGCGTTTGTGTCATTAGCTTTGACTTTAATCAACGCTGAGTAGATGGACTCGGCGGTCTTGTAATTTTTAGTCTTAAACGCCGAATCGGCCCATATTTTTAGGAGGTCTCCGGGCATCTTCTTTTCAATTCGGCTGTATTGAAAGCAGTCTCGATCGGCTCCTTTGTAGTCTTTCAGGTTGTAATAACGATTGAACGCTCGGTTTTTGTAATAGACGCTGCTTTTGGAGCTGAGCTTAATGGCGGTTGAGAAGTCGGCTTCGACTTTGTCCCAGTGCTTGGCTTTTTGGTGGAAGACCCCGCGGGCGGCGTAGAGCTTATCATTGGATTCTTCTAATTGAATGGCCGCGCTCATGTCAGCGATGGCGTCGTTGAATCGTTTAAGAGCGTTGTAACATTGGGCTCGGTCGGTGTAGGCGTGGGTGTGTTTTGGATCAATTCTGAGAGCGATCGACAGGTCGTCAATGGCGTCGTTGTATTTCCCGAGGGCAAAGTGCACTTTGGAGCTTGTGCAGAAGCTGTGAACGTCTTTGGGGTTTAATTTTTGGGCGGCGTTGAGCGCTTGGAGCGCTTGCTCGAAGTTTTCAAGTTTGATCTCGGCGCGGGCTAAGTTTAGAAAGCCTTGGGGAATATCGGGTTGAATGAGGGTGGCGAGCTTGAGGTCGCTTTGCGCATCTTTGACGTTGTTTGCGTTGAGTCTTTGTTCACCACGCTTGGCGTATTCGGTCGCGGTCATTCCTTGGCGGCGGGCGATGAGCTGGGCGGAAAATTTGCAGACGCGTGTATCGGCGGAGGATAGGAGTCGATAGAGCAGAGACTCATATCCTTGAAGGAGACGGGGTTTCTTTCGGGAGAGTTGATCGAGAAGCTTAAGAGCGTAGAAATGGCCTGCGAATTGTTTCTGTTCTAAGACTTCTCGCAATGAGCCATATATCTTGGGGCCGAGGCGATTCAAGTGGGTGAGAGCTTCTTGGGCGACCTGAGGGTTCTTGTGAGTGAGTTGGTGAAAGAGGCTGCGACGAAGCTCAGGGGTATCCGAGTTTCGATGCCTAAGGACTCTGAGGGTTTCAATGCGAATGGGATCGTCTTTGTGTTCGAGGAGATAAAGGAGCTGCGCCTCTAACTCTTCGTGAGCCGCGTCGTCCTTGGGCCATTCTTTCGCTGTCTCCAATCCTTCCAGTGTGGACTTGAAATCATCCGACCTAAGTTGGGCGAACATGAGCTTTGCCTTGGTGACTGGGAGGGGTGTCGAAGCACCGGATGATTTGCTGTCGGGATTTGGAGAGCTGCCAAGGAAGAGAGTTAGGAGAATGATGACTAAAGAGGTCGCCATGAAAAGAATGGACCACTTCGCGGCCAAATCTCTGGGTTTGAACTGCATAAGGCTGGAGGTACTCTGCCCGGGGATCCATTCATCG
>JARGOJ010001178.1 GCA_029210225.1 Planctomycetota bacterium | reverse complement strand
TCTTTCTCGAGAAACACTACGACGACGACAACCCTCCGGAGCAATCGAGCGCCCGCAAGGCCTTCTTTCCGTCCTCCATGGGCCTCTCCGTTCTCCTCAGCGCCGAAACGAAAACAATAGAAGCTAAGGTCACCTGGGGCGATTATCACTTCACCTTCAAAGCAGACGAAGGCGAAGACGGAGACAAAGGACCAGACGAATCACAACGGACGAAGCGGATTTGGCAACGGTCTCCCAAAGAGGCGAGCCTCACCCTCCCCATTCAAGAGCGCAGCCTCCCCGCTCGCTTTGAGATCCCGGGCACCGAAGGATTGCAATTTGTTGTCTCAGTAAGAACCACCAGCGGCGCTCATCTCCCCGTTGGAACACGCTCCGTTTCAATCTTTTTAGTCAATAATCGCAGACCGGAATTGCAACGATCCGAAGCGGACGCCGCCGCTATCTTTCAACCCGAGCTTTCCCTCATGGCTCCCGGGTGCTTTGTTCCCAGAACGAACATGCGAGGCCACGAGAGCGATGATTGGGATGACAAAGTCGCCGACCTTCAATACCGGGATTGTTTCGAATACGCTGTGGGTCACAACGTCTCCGCTGTGGCCTTCACAAACAAAGATGGTCAATGCGACGAAGTCCGAACCAGCTGGATGCCCACGGCCCAGGTCGAGAAGGTTGTTCCGTCCAAAATCAAAGGCGCCGAATTCGGGATGTTCGCCCTCGCCGAAATTGAATCCGCCCCGGTTCTCGATGCCATGATGGCCCCGATTATCAGCGAATACGAAGAGTGGATTGACAAGCAACAAGTCCCCCAAGATGCCAACCGCGCCGAGGTGACAGAGAGCCTACTCCGGAACGCCCAGCGGGCCAAGGTTAGAATTAAGGCAGGGTTAGACACTCTTCAAGATCCAATGATGCTCGCCGCCTTCCGCCTCACCAATAAAGTCATCGCGACCGCTATCTGTCAGCGCGCCCCAACCGTCACAGCCCCGAAGTGGCATCCCTTTCAATTAGCCTTCCTCCTAATGAACCTCCCCGCCATTGGCGACCCTACGAGCGCTGACAGGAACATTGTCGACCTGCTCTTCATTCCCACAGTGGGTGGAAAGACCGAGGCATACCTTGGCCTCGCAGCCTTCACAATGATACTCCGGCGCTTCAAAGACCCATCCATTCATTCCTCGGGCCTCTCCGTGATAATGCGCTATACCTTGCGTCTCTTGACGCTCGATCAATTAGGTCGCGCCGCCACCCTCATTTGCGCCATGGAGTTGGAACGACAGAACGACGTGGTTAGCCTGGGGCGCTGGCCCTTTGAGATCGGCCTCTGGGTCGGTCAATCTGCCACCCCCAATCGCATGGGTGTGAAGGGCAAAGACAACGAATACTCCGCCCGGCGCCGAACCCTCGCCTTCATGGACGACGACCGACAAAAGCCCTCCCCCATTCCTTTAGAGAACTGCCCCTGGTGCAATAGCAAGTTCACAAAGAACAGCTTTCAATTACTACCGGCCCCGGACAAGCCTACGGACCTCCGCATCTTCTGCACCAATCGCCGCTGTGAATTCCATCCGAGGAAGCAAAATCAAGGGCTCCCCATTATTGCTGTCGACGAGCCTATATACCGCCGCCTGCCAAGCTTCATCATCGCCACCGTCGATAAGTTTGCCAACCTCCCCTGGGTCGGAGAAACCGCCGGGCTCTTCGGCAAAGTTTCTCGCTACGACTCCGAAGGTTTCTACGGACCCAGTCACAAAGGCGTCGGGCAAAACCTTGACCGTCCCCTTCCTCCTCCCGACCTCATCATCCAGGACGAGCTGCACTTAATCTCCGGCCCCCTGGGAACGATGGTCGGACTCTACGAAACCGCCATTGATGCTCTTTGTCAGAGCCCCGATAAAGTGCGCCCTAAAATTGTCGCGTCGACAGCTACGGTGCGCCGAGCTGAAAAGCAGATACGGGCTCTCTTCGGCCGAGATGAAGTGAATATCTTTCCGCCCCCAGGCCCCGACCGCCGTGACTCGTTCTTCGCCCACACCGTCAGCGCGACGACTAAAAACCCCCGGACTTATCTTGGGATCTCGGCCCAAGGTCGTAACGCCAAGGTGGTCTTGCTGCGTACCTACGTTGCCTTGCTCTCCGCAGCCCAGAAAGCCTGGAAAGACAACGGCGGCGCGAAGGTTGATCCGAACCCTGCCGATCCTTACATGACTGTCCTCGGTTACTTCGGTTCTCTCAGAGAGCTTGGGGGAAGTCGCCGCATTGTCGAAGACGAAGTGCGCTCGCGCCTCGGAGATTACGGCCGCAGACGACGGCGCATCGGACAAAAGACAGTTCTCTTTGCTAATAGGAAGCGTCTGAATGGTCCTGAGGAGCTGACGAGCCGAGTGAGTACAAACAAGGTGGCGGAGACCAAGCGGCGCCTGGGGGTCACCTTTCACAATGAGAAAGAATCCTTAGACGTGGCCCTGGCGACCAATATGATCTCTGTGGGTTTGGACATCTCCCGCCTCGGATTAATGGTGGTGCTTGGGCAACCGAAGTCGACCTCGGAATACATTCAAGCCACCAGCCGCGTCGGCCGCGACGACACC
>JARGOJ010001177.1 GCA_029210225.1 Planctomycetota bacterium | reverse complement strand
CGACTGAAGAATTGAATTCGGTGAGGACCATTGATCGAGCCCTTGAGTTGCTTCATGGAATCGGGGATGGTCCGAAAAATGCGGAGGAAGCAGCACTGAAACTTCGACTTCAAAAAGCTCACAAGAATTATCGAAAGGCGGTTGGATATGGCGTCTGATCTCGACCTCGTCGCGCGGCTTCTCTCATACGAACAGGGGCACGCAGTTCCCAAATCAAGCCATCGTCACTTAGCGATTCATGACGATGCTCTGGTCTTTTGCCCCATCATGATGGCTGGAGAAGAATCCACAATTCATGCACTAGCCATTGGACGAATTGGCACAGCCCCAAAGATCCGCGTTGTTCCTGACCCAAGGCTTCGAGCCGATCAGTTTAAGCTCTTTGAATGGTTGGCTAAAGGCTTCGAGCACTATTTTCAATCTTGTCGAGACAGCGGGGTTCATCCTCAGATTTGGGTTTCATCCCGCCCCGTTCTCACCCTCCTCGACACCCTCGCCGAACGTCTTCGTTACAACAGAGATTACCCTGTTGTGCGCCGATTTGGAGAGCTTCTGACCTATGCCACAGATCGCCTGAACATTGCTGGCCAACAAGCCCTCATTGATTGTAGCTCTGCTCTCACAGGCCATTGGCTCACAGGACAATCTGATAGCGACGATGAGCATCTCGGCGCTCTGCTCGCCTGGTTGGAGGGCGATAGAAACGGCATTGGCGATTTACTAGAAAAGGTTCGAATCGCCGAGCAACAACCCTGTGGATCGAAGACCTCCCCTGACTTCGACAGAGACATTCTCAATCCCTTGGTCACTGAATACAACGTCGCTCGCCGCGACGGCGCAAACCCCTCCCGGCTAACGTTCCTCGCGGGGCAGATAGAAGACGCTCTGGCTCCCATTGTTCTCAATATCTATGAGAAAACTCAAAAGGCCATTCAACTTTTAAAAGAGGCTGAGCTTCCCGAGTTGATCCACCTCGGGGAACTCGAAGCCCGAGAAACTGACTCCTTCCAATCCTTCATGAAGTCCCGGGACAAAGGCTATCGAATGAGTTTGAGAGACAAACCCAAAGCGAGCGTCTTCAAAATGGCGGAGAGGGAAGATGCTGAGGAGAATTATCAGGCAGCGATCTTAGCTAGCGATAGCGTTGCTCAGGCCGAGGCTATCCTCAGTGGTAAAGCTCTCGAAGGCAAAGTCACCAATCCACGAAAGGTAAAACTCGCTCCCCGACGATTCGATTTGTTGTTCGAGTTGATCAGCGACCAGGAGATCTTGCATTTAAGAGAGGGAAGCAAACTCAGTCTGAAAGATGATCCCCGTTATCAAGTCACGGTCGTTAGTTTACAGCGTCGTTCCGGTCACGCGATCATTTCCCTGAAAGTCACTCGCGGCAAAAGAACACATGGCCTCCCAAAGGACGGCGCTAAACAGTTCTGGCTTCTTTCCGCTCCTGATTGGCACAGACTTCGCAATGAAAGAAAGCAGTTCAAAGAACGACTTGCAAAAACCCCCTGGACCCATAATTCAAATGAGACTGCCCCGGTTCTGCCGAGTCGCGCTGCGCCTGTCGACCCCTTAGCTCTCGTGGAGGCATTGAGATGACAATGATCTTGGAAAAGAACACGACACCAGAACAATTAGCGGACAACGCAATCCGTAAAATTCTCAATACTCAATTTCGTGGGGAGCCCCTCGTCCGCCTCGATTCTCCTCCAGGAGCTGGAAAAACAGGAGTGGTGGAGCGATTGGCCGTTCAATCAATGGCCATTCAAAAAGAACGCTGCATGATCGTGACCCAAACAAATCAGCAATGTTTCGATGTGACTCGACGTCTTACCCAGGGATTTCCTCGTCTATCGTTCACGCTCTTCGTTTCAGCGAAACTAGAGATCCCAGATGAAATTAGACAAAAAGGAAACCTCCGACTCGTCACAAAAACGGAGGACCTTCCAAATGAGCCGTGTATTGTCATAGCGAATGCGAAGAAGTGGGCCTGGCTATCGGGATCCTTTCTTCCTTTTGATCTTCAAATCATCGACGAGGCTTTTCAGCTTCACGACGCGGGCTTCCATCTCATCGCGAATCTCGCTCGGCGAGCGGTATTAATTGGCGACCCTGGCCAGATCGATCCCGTCGTCACTTGTGAAGTGGAAAGGTGGATCTCCAATCCTTCCGGCCCCCATCGTCCCTGTCCTAAATCAGTTTGCGCCAGGCACCCTGGAATTCGCCGCATGTCCCTTCCCATTTCGCGTCGTTTGGTCGAAGACACTGTTTCCTTCATTCAACCGGCCTTTTATCCAGACTTGCCCTTCAAGGCTCTGGCAAAAGCTGAAGATCGCCAGCTTGAGATCGAGTCAAGAGAGGCCGTTGATGGCATCGACCAAGCAATGGAAAAAGTAGCAAGCGGCGCAAGTCTGGTTCAACTTGAGTTAGCAGAAAAGATCACGGGTGAAGCAGACTCCGAACTCGCCGATGCGATCGTCAAGACTATCCGCCGACTCCTTGAGCGCGGCGCTCATGTCATCGAACAAGGAAATCGCCGAAAGCTAGAGCCATCAATGATTGGGGTCGCCTGCGCTCATGTGACCCAGGT
>JARGOJ010001176.1 GCA_029210225.1 Planctomycetota bacterium | reverse complement strand
CTGTCGCTGGAGCGTCTGTTCAAGCGAAACCTCACAGCGGAATGATGTTTGGCAGCATGTTCGTCGGTCAGAAGAAGAGTGGGATTCAGACCGATAATAATGGCTATGCCTTTCTTGAGAACCTGAGTCAAAACAAGTATCGAGTCGTCGCAAGCGCTGAAGGTTATGCCGACTCTTTCAGTATCGTCGAGTTTAAGAAAGGCGAGGAAGAAGCAGAGACGACGGTGACTATGAAAGAAGGGACGCGGATCATTGGTCGGGTGCTCCGAGCAAAGGACCAGACCCCGGTGACAGGCGCAGTTGTCTTCGTTAGAAAGCTCGAAAAGAACAAGGCCCGGCGTGGTCCTCCTGAAATCCCAAGCCTGATCCAGACTGAAAAAGAGGGTCGATTTAAATCGAAAGCTCTGAATCCTGGGACCTATCAGATCAATGTCTCGGCAGAAGGCCTTCAATCTTTTATCAAGACTGTCACTGTTTCGCTGGACAAGAAGATCGAAGACCTCGGCGATCTCAGTCTTGAGCCCCTACAAAGTCTTGAGGTCACTGTCTTGGATATTGAAGGGAAGCCTCTCGTGGGCGCTCGGGTCCGAGTCAATCAGGAGGCTCAGGGCATGCGGATTCGCGCCTCAAGCTCAGGCTCTGAATCTGGGGAACAGGAAGAGGACGTTGATATATCGATTGGGGGAATGGACTCGGAGAAGACGACCAACGACCAGGGTGTCGTTGTCTTGAAGAGTGTCTCTCCGGGCAAAGTATCCTTGCATGTCACTATAGATGGACAGCCCGATGGCTTCCTTGAAGATGTTCCTGTGACGGCGGGTGCAGGTCTTTCTCGTGCGACAGTTCGTCTTATGAAATCTGGCAAAATTGAGGGCTCGGTGACGGGGGTTGCGGGTTCTCCTGGAGGGAATCTCACGGTGTATTTGTTCCGCAAAGGTCACAAGTGGCCGATTACGACAGCGAAGAGCGATGCAGACGGAAACTATGTCTTCTCAAAGGTTTGCCCAGGATCTTACTTATTGCGAGTCAATAACATGCTTCCACTTTCTGCCGGTGAAAAATTCATAGACTTGCGTAGTGAAGAGACTCTAAGAGAAGATTTAGTGGCTCCTGCCCCCAAGGGTGAAAAGTAGGCGAGCTTCATAAGCGTTGTTGAAGGAAATGGGATTGTTGATGGAACCAGACATTAAAATGGACACCCAGTCACGGACGAGCATGCAGGGATTCATGTATTCCCGCGGGGATCCTGCAAACTCTACCGATCCCAATCCGACAGACTTCTCTTACATCGACTTCGCATTCGCCGGTCAGCTCGCCGCCTTAGACCGGAAGCTGCGCTCTTCGACCTTGGAGAACCGCGCTGAAGTCGAAGAGAAGCGCGTCCGTCTCCTTCACACAATCGACGAGCGGGCCGTTCGCAAATCATTCTTCCGAACACGCGTGCAAGTGTCTCGGGCGGCTCCAGAGGATCTGGAAGAGCCCGGTGAGGTTTTGGCGTTCACCGTTTGCTTCTCAATCATCGCCGGCTTTACCCTGGTGATGTCCACGGTGAACCCCTCCAGCGCATTGACAATTGTCGTGCTCGCGACGACAGCGCTGTCCGTCATGATTCTCGGCAATCATTTGGATTTCGATCCCTACGGCGAAGTCGAAGTCTTTGAAGAAGGCGATGAAGAAGCCAGTGATTCCAGCGAGTCCAGCGAAGAATCAGCGACTGTCTAATTCATCTTTCAGTTTCCTCCAAATCGAAGAGGCCTCCTCCTAATCGGGGAGGCCTTTGTGATTTGGAGGAAAAACTGTCGGCGACGCGATCAGGGGAAACTCCTTTTCTAGACTTGCCCTTTGAAGGTCTGTAGACCTCCCTTCTCCGTCTGTCTCTTTTTTGAAAATCACCAGCTTCGCGTTGGTGTTGCGATTCAATAGCCATTTTGTTGCTCTTGAGGCGGCGTGTGGGCTTTGGTCTTCACCTGATCGGGACGCTTGTATTGTCTTGTGATTCGTGCGTGTCACATTCCGCTCTTAAGTCGTCTGTCTCCTTGCATGAAGTCATAAATATCATGCTGTGTAGCTATTTCAAGCTCCTTTCTAGTCTTATTAGAGAAGCAAACTTTAGCATTTCAGTGGAACCTAGGGCATTCCTAGGACCGAGATCAATCCCTTTGATAAGTTGGCTTTGAGTGACTTTAGGTCTTGGCAAAGGGGCTATCTGACCTAAAACCGGCCCATTGAAGTTCTGTGTTCCCAATAAAAGTTGTGTTATAAGAACGAGACAGGTTGCTTTTGTTGCTTTTTGGGCAGAGGAGTGTATGTCCTGACAGCACTTTGTTCTAGGTGGTCAATTAGATTTGGGAGGTTGTGGGGTGCAGAAACGTTTACTTATTGGATTGGGTTCTCTAATTCTGGTCTTCGCGGGAATCTGGGGTGTCCACTCAATCTATCGCTACTATGTCCCTTACAATCCCCATTGGAAACTAAAAATCTCGACGGGCTCAAAGGGCGGCACTTTCAACCGGGTTGGAGCCCGTCTCGCAAACGTATTGCAAAGCGCGTCTGGGGAGTATTTTGAAGAAGTCGTCGCACAGGAATCGACG
>JARGOJ010000092.1:11887-15257 GCA_029210225.1 Planctomycetota bacterium | reverse complement strand
CGAGCAGATGGGTCTCACCCTCCGGAAAGTGAGCCACTCCACAAATATTAAAGAGCGCCTCGATTTCTCTTGTGCCCTCTTTGATAGAAACGGTCTGCTCATCGCCAACGCGCCTCACATCCCTGTGCACCTCGGGGCCATGGGGGAGAGCGTCAAAGCGGTCATTGATGAGCGCCAAGGCACGATGAAATCTGGCGACGTCTACGTAACCAATGATCCCTATAATGGCGGTTCTCACCTCCCGGATGTCACCCTTGTGACGCCTGTCTTCTATGATCACTGTGAAGCGCCCTTATTCTATGTCGCAAACCGGGGTCACCACTCGGATATAGGCGGCATCACCCCGGGATCAATGCCGCCTTTCAGTCGCAGCATCACTGAGGAAGGTATTCTCTTAAGGAATATAAAATTAGTCAGTGAAGGACACTTCGACGAGCCTGGACTTGTCTCGGTCCTCGAATCAGGCCCTTATCCGGCCAGGGGAATTCGAGAGCGAATCAGTGATTTTCGCGCCCAAATGGCCGCCAATAATTGCGGCGTTCGACTGCTCCGAGATTTAACAGATCGGGTCGGCGTCGATGTTGTCAGCGCCTATATGGATCACGCTCGGGCCAACGCCGCCGAGGCGATGAGAGCTGTGCTTAGTGAGCTGCCGGATGGCAAGCACAGCTTCTTTGACTACTTGGACGAGGGCGCTCGTATTGCCGTCACCATTGAAATCAATGACGACCATGCGACTGTTGACTTTACCGGGAGCGACCCAACCCTATCCAGTAATTTAAATGCCCCCAAGGCCGTCGCCCGAGCAGCGGTGCTCTATGCCTTTCGCACGCTTATTCCAAGGCCGATTCCATTAAACGCCGGTTGCCTAGAGCCGGTCGAGCTGATTGTCCCTGAAGACTCTCTGCTCAATCCTAAGTTCCCCGCAGCCGTCGTGGGAGGCAATGTTGAGACCTCCATGCGCATCACCGATGTTATCTATGGCGCATTAAAGAAATTGGCCGCTGGCCAAGGCACGATGAATAACTTGACCTTCGGGAATGCTCAGTATGGCTACTACGAAACAATATGCGGCGGCGCTGGAGCAGGCCTCGGCTTTGATGGAGCCTCCGCAATTCACACTCATATGACCAACACCCGTATTACGGATCCTGAGGTGCTAGAGCGCCGCTACCCGGTGATTCTCGAACAGTTTTCCGTTCGCCCAGGCTCCGGAGGTTCGGGGGTTTGGTCTGGGGGCTCAGGGGTTCGTCGGGACATTCGTTTCTTAGAGGCTATGACTGTTTCACTCCTCAGTGAGCGCCGCGCCGTCGCCCCCTATGGACTTCATGGCGGACACCCGGGGAAGCGCGGGCGCAATGCGTTAGTGCGTGGCTCCCTCACTCATGAGTTGCCGGGGAAAGCCCGGGTCGAGGTTGTCCCAGGAGATATTCTACGAGTCGAAACACCAGGGGGCGGAGGCTATAATCCGAGCCCCTCGGAGTGGTCGGCGATGCGCCCTATGGAGGCCCGGGAGATCTTCCGAGAAGAGCGTTATTGCGGGCCAAGCTCGGGGATATCCTCGGGCTTTCTCCAGGCCAACCTGGTCATTCTTCCGGCCGCGGTCGCCGACGATTTTGAACTATACTGTCGAATGAATTCCCGACCTTGCCCGCTCTTAGAGCGATTGGCACCGGGACACTATGAATCGGCCTGGGGCAGCCAGAGCGACCTGCGGCGAGATGTTCCCAAATACCGCGTTTACTCGAACGTGGCGGGACAAATTCAATGGACCGAATCTCAGAACATTGTCCATCTCTGGCAGCCTGACTCTGTCGCCTTTTTACTAGGATGTAGTTTCAGTTTCGAATTGGCCTTGTCGGAGGCCGGCTTGTGTCCTCGCCATGTTGAAGAGAACCGAAATGTCCCCATGTATCGGCTTGCTGAGCAAACAATCAGCGCTGGGCCTTTTGGTGGAAGCTTAGTAGTGAGCATGCGGCCTTATCGACCTGAACAAATTGAAAGGGTGCGGGAAATCACCGCTCCCTTCCACGCCGCCCATGGCGCGCCGCTCTTTGTCGGAGACTGGGAAGCCCTGGGGATTGAAGACATTCACCAACCAGACTTTGGTGACCCGGTGACAATTAAAGAGGGCGAGGTCCCAGTTTTTTGGGCCTGCGGCGTCACGAGCCAGGAAGCCGTCAAGAGCGCCTTGTTAAAAGGCACGCTGGAACAGGTTATCACTCACGCCCCGGGGCACATGGTACTCTGCGACCGTGAAATCCATCCGGACATCGAGATAGTCAACAGTTAGAGGATACAGACGATGAAGACACGATTCCTTGCGCTTTTCATGGTGATGATGCTCAGTCCGCTCTCGGCCTATGGGGAAGAGAAGCTGGCTGGGGATTGGGAAGGGTCATTAACTGCTGGCGGCCGTGTCCTAAAGATTGAAATACAATTCTTCCTCACCTCTCGGGGTCTAAAGGCGCTGCTTCATGTCCCTCACCAAAAGGCGCGCAATATTCCCTTAACGAATATCATTTACGACGCTCCAACCGTGCACTTTGAGAGGCGCCAAGGCAACGCCCGAGCGGTCTTTCATGGTGAGTTAAAGAAAGGCACAATTCAGGGAACCTTTATTCAGGGTAAGGTCGTCGGCCGCTTTCTACTAAAGCCCAAGGCCAATGAAAAAACGGAGACCCTGGACAGCTTAAAGCCTAGGTATAAGGCGCTCTCTGAGACATACTCTCTCACCATTATGGAGCTTGGAGACAGTCCCTCAACCGTAGCTCAAGTTCATTCCGGAACCCCGACATCAATTGGGACTTGCTCGACGCTCTATGTGATGGGGGCGCTAGTCTCGGATATTAAGGCTGGCAAGAAGCGCTGGAATGACGTGATCCAGACAAAAGAACAGTATTTATCACTGCCCGCAGGAGTGCTCCAAACCTGGCCTGTGGGGAGCCCTATCACTTTGCAAAGCGCCGCGACATTCATGATGTCACTGAGTGACAACACCGCTACGGACCACTTATTATTCTCCTTGGGCCGGAAGAGAGTCGAAGCTCAGCAAAAGCTTATGGGGAATAAACAAAGTCGCGGGCCCTTTTTGTCGACATTTGAATTGTTCTACCTCAAGAATCAAAAAACTCAGAGTGAAACAAAGAAGTATTTGGGCTTAAAGATTGAAGAAAAACGTAAGTTCTTGGCTGGGCTCGGGGCCTTCGATCGCAAGGCGATTCAGTTCCCAAGGACGCCCTATCACATCAATTCGATAGAGTGGTTTGCCAGCACAAAGGAGATTTGTCTGGCGCTGGATTGGCTGCGGAAAGAAACGGAGGATCCACGGGTCAAGGCGGCCCGAGATATACTCGCGATCAAGGCCGGG
>JARGOJ010000092.1:0-11877 GCA_029210225.1 Planctomycetota bacterium | reverse complement strand
GAAGCTCGATTGGAAACAGTGGAGCTATGTGGGCTACAAAGGAGGGTCGGAACCTGGGGTCTACGCCTTCGCCTATCTATTGCAGAGGAAGGATGGCCGTTGGTTTAGCTTGGCCTTCACACTGAATAACTCAAAGGCCAAGATTAGCAAGCAAATCGCCAATAATCTCGTGAGGCGGACCATCAATGCCCTGGGACGTCAAAAGTCTAAGTGAAGGCCCTTGGTGCTCTGTCAGCTCACGAAATTGACATTGAGTCAAACAGCGAAGCGTCGAAGGCCGTATTGTTCTTTTGGTAAGAGCTCTCACTCTCCAAAGACGTCTATCGTGCGCGAGCTTATCGCGAGCGCCTGCGTCAAAGAACTTAAACCGTCTGTCCCATTTATTGTCGATGTTATGAAGAACACGGCGAACCGCTGCTATTCGGGAGGCCCCGATGGCATCAGTAGTGACGGCGAGATCGCCTATAAAGACGGACGAGCTCCGTGGAGATTTGAGCCGGCTCAAGCCAAGAAGGTCCAAACAAATGTTAATTCAGGCGAAACCGACACAAAAGACTTCGCAAAAAAAGAAACTCTATTGAATTCAACCATTGAACAGGCAGTCTATCGTCAATAAAAACGAATCGCTGTCTCAATTATTGAGAGGAAAAATCATGAGAGGGTTAGGGCTAAAGAGCCTCGCATTTGCGTTTTTTATCGCGGCGAGCACGGGGGTCGTGGACGCGGCGACCATCTCCGTCATTACGCCAGAGAAAACACACACGCTCGGATCGGCCTTTGTCGAAAAAGGGGAGCTGTGGATTGCTCAGTCCGATTTAAAGAAGGTCAATGGCTTTGAATTGAAGCCAGAGGGCGTCTGCTACAAATCTATGTGCATTCCCCTACCAAAGAACAGCGCGTCCTGGGTGAAGAAGAGCGCAACCGGGAGTTTTTTCAATCTCTCAGCCTTCGCCAAGAAGATGGATCAGCAGTTCGTCACCGATGAGAAGAAAACAGTGTTTAGCTTCGCGGCAGTCCCTGACTTAGCGAATCGGAAGCTCCCAAGCGGGAAAGCGCCAAACTTCAAGCTTAAAGATCGCAAGGGGAAGACTGTTCGTCTCTCTGATTTTCGCGGTAAAAAAGTTCTTCTTTGGACCTTTGCGTCCTGGTGAGGGTGCCGGTCAGATCTGTCAGGTTGGCAGAAGATTTACGAAGAACTGAAAGACTACGATTTCGAAATCATTGCGGCGGCTCAAGACACAAGCGGTGAAAAGGCTGCGGGCAAATGGTATGACCGCGCTAAAGCGACCTTTACCACCCTCTTGGATCCCAAGCATCAATTGACTGAGCTTTATCAAATGATCAATGTCCCAGCCGGGGTGTGGATTGATGAAGAGGGCAATATTGTTCGTCCAGCGGAGACCGCTTATTCTAAAGGCGCCCGGGTTATGGGTCAGAAGATCGGCGATGATCGCTACGCCCAGGGCCTTAAGGATTGGGTCAAGAACGGCAAGAAGAGCAAGTGGGTCCTCTCTAAAGACAAGCTTAAGAAGCGCTTAGCGCTTAAGTCACCGAAGCAGCAGCAAGCCGCTGCTCAGTTTCGCTTAGGGGTCTTCTTTCACAATAAGAAAGATAAAGCTCAGGCCCAGAAGCACTGGATCGCGGCTCAAAAGCTCCACCCAGAGAATTGGAACTATCACCGTCAAGCCTGGTCTTACCAAGGCGCAGGTGGACAAATGAAGTGGTTCCAAAAAGTCCAGAAGCTCGCCGGCAAGCCCTACTATGAGCCCTTGGATGCCCCCAAGCCTGGGGATAAGAAAGAGCCGGAGAAGAAAGCGCGCCCTAAGACAGGGGCCAAGAAGAAGAGAAGCTTTTAGTTCTAATACTCTTTTATCATTGAGATCATTAGGGACGCTGCTGAGTCAATAATTGACTTGACGCCGTCCCTTTTCTCATTTTTTCTCGGGAGCCTTCTTCACAGGCTTTTTCACGGGTTTCTTGGCCGGCTTCGCGCCCACAGGGTTCAAGTCGGGGTGAACCTTAAAGACGCTGTTTGGAAATTGATCTTTGGTCGCAGGGTGTTTGATCGTTCTCTTGAGAACATAGTCGAAGAGTAGCGGGTTATAGTCGTAAATCTCGTTTAATAAATCCTGCTCTTCGTAAGTGATGTAACCGGCTTCGGCGAGGTCGCTTGTTCGAATGACGACATTGACGGCGGGCAGAGGATAGTCGCTGCCGTTGACTAATCGGGAATGAAGATCGGTCCGCTTCAGCATGGTCTCTAAGGGCTCTCCCATTCTATTGAATTGAGTCATCGCTGAGATCTCTCCGTAGAGCTTGCCGACGTATTTCTTGTTATCCATCATTCTTAAGAACATGCGAAAGTTCGTCTCAATCGCGCCTTTGTTATCGAGGTCTTCATTCGTCCCCAGGCTGGCGCAGTGGGCGACAATCACTTTCACTCCCATGTCTAAGGGTTTACGCAGTAGCAGCGGATTGCCGAGTTTTTGATCTTCTTCGGCTTCGACAGCTTTTTCTTCTCCGGCGTGACTGAGGAGAATGAGCTTGTGCTTTTTCATGCGTTCGTAGAAAGGGATGCAGCGGTCGTCGCTCGGATTAATACCCATGGCATTGGGCAACCATTTGATAATTCGAACGCCCTTAGCGGCCCACTTGTCCAGCTCTTTGAGGGCTTCTTCTCCTCGATAGGGGTGAACGGACATTGCGGCGACGAGCACGTTGGGGTTCTCTTGTGAGAGGCGATAGGTGTAGGCGTTCGGGACATGAAACTCGGACTTCTCTTTATTGAGTCCGTTGTTATCGTAGTGATAATCGAAGGCTAAGGCGAGATAGCGACCATGCTTATCAATGGCGCTGACTTGGCTGTTAAAGCGTCGAACATAGTCTTTATCGGGGTTGTCGTCGTCCTCAATGCCAGCGGCGCTGTAATAGACCAGGAATTTCATATGGGCGCTTGGATGCCACCAGGACTGCAAATGAGGATTGACCCAAACTCCAGAGTTATCCGCTCCCAGTCCAACGATATGAGTGTGATAGTCGAACAATTCGCCTTTTTTAATACCTGTAAAGGCTTTATCCATTAAGGCGCGCGCTTCGGGGCTGAGACCATCCGCCATTTCCTCGGGTTGGTGGTCGAAAGCTCCGCCGATTTGATCGATGACACAGGATCCAAAAATGAATGGAATGGAGAGCAGAATCAGTCCATAGATGATGAAACGGCCGCCCCGGCGACTGGTCGGGGCTCCACTCTCCGCTTCCTGTTCGACGTCGTCGCTGTTCTCGGTCATAGACTTCTTCTCCCTAATTCGCATTAAACAGACATGGTCCCTGTGGGATTTCGTCCAAGCTCAGAGAGAACAAGCATAAAACAGAAAGCAATTTTCAGCTATCCCTCATTGATAGAGAAGCATCGAGCGAGTCATGGTCAAGAAGAAATCAACACTCCCCCCGAGAGTCGCCCTTGGCGGCTCGAAAAAGCGCTGGTGGATGCCTTTCAAGGCCCGCACGCCCCTGGGCCACTTAATTGAGGGCTACCTCTGCAAACATCGCAAGGCCGGAACCCTCGCTGGGGCCCTTCATGTCCTCTTCGTCGACGGCGAGCCTTGCAATCAGGTCCTCTATGGAATGCCGGAGATTCCCTATCCCGAACAGACGGCGGTCGTTGTTCCCGGAGGAAGCAAAGCTGTCTCTTTCACTCGAAAGCTCGACGGCACCGCCCTCTTGTTCTCGGCGATAAAATTGCCGAGCAAAGAATACGAAGTCTTCCCAAGGACCCGGGGCATGCCGGTCTTAGTCAATACAAAATACCGAGCTTGGCGCGATGTTGTCGGCGAGGTCCTCGATGATCCCCTTCGTCAAGGCATCCGCGAGGCCTGTATTCAACAATCCGCCACCTTGGCATTCGAGCTCTGGGGAAAGAAGAACAGGCACTCCGTCACCTACGAGCAAGAGTTAGCCCTCTCCCTGCACTCTGTCATTCGCAGCCGAGGCGTCTCTCCCTGGTCCTTAGTGGCCCTTCTTGGCAAGTCCTTTAAGATCCCCCTGGTCCCACTCTTAGAGCGGGTGAGCAAGCCAACAGCCGATCAAATTGTGTCCATTGGGGCCAAGTGGCAAGAGCGCTACGAGGCGCTCAACGATCCTGAGCAAGGCCTCTATAGAGAAGAAGGAGTCGTGGCCCTGGTTGAGACAGGTCAGCAGGGTCGGCTCTGGAAGTTCAAGCCGCCGTCCATGGCGGAGTTTCATAGGTTGGCCCGGCGTAAAATCCGCGGGGTGACGATTCGTCATGAGGCCTTTAAAATTTTAGAGTCCGATCAATGCCCCAGCTTGGCGAATCTATCTTTGGCCCTCGGGAAGATCTTTGGCCATAATGAGGTCGAAGAGCAGCGCGCCTTTATCGAAGAGGAATATTGGTCTTGGTGCCAAGAAGCAGAGATTCAGGGGCTCCGGGAGAACCCCGAGGAAGAATCTGAGAGCTCTTCAGAAAAAGTTTGAGAAAGTTCCTAAGAAAGTCCCCAGAGCATCGTTATGCCAGCAGACGAGGAAAAAAATCATGACCGGTCGAGATCCTCAGGACAACGATGACAACTGATAAACATGGCAGAAACGCTTGGCTAAAGGAGGCCCTTGAGAAATTCGAGGGGCCGCTAATCGGCTACGCCATGAAAATCACTGGAGATAGAGAGAGCGCTCAAGACGCAGTTCAGGAGACCTTCCTGAAGCTCCTTGATCAACCACGAAGCAAAGTCGAAGACCGACTCGCTCCCTGGTTGTTCACGGTCTGCCGAAACCGAGCGCTCGACACTCTACGAAAGGGGAAACGGATGAAATCCGTCGAACAGCAGAGCATTCTCAGCGCCGAACCGGCGCCGTTTCATAAGACCGAGCAGGAAGAAGAAACTCATCACGTCATGACACTCGTCGGGCATCTTCCTAAAAACCAACAAGAAGTTCTCAGGCTCAAGTTTCAAAGCGGCCTCAGCTATCGAGAAATCAGCGAAGTGCTTGGACTGACAGTCAGCAACGTTGGAGTTCTCATTCATACAGCCCTTAAAACACTGCGCCAACAAGTCAAGTAAGTGCTTGAGAGCGAAAGGAAGAACAATCATGGTTAAATTCAATGAAGAACAACTCACCGCGTATGCTCTTGGAGAAGTCTCTGACGAGCAAGCCAAACAGATTGAAGCGCTATTAGACTTCGACGCTCAGCGAGAAATCAAAGAGTTACAAGACATGGCGTCCTTGCTTGAATCCGAGTTCAAAGCAGAGCCTCAACAGAAACTCACAAACAGCCGCCGCAACAAGCTCTTTAAGAAGAATGAGCCGCTAAAAATTTCTGCGAGGCCTCGAAGAATCCGCTACCTGACCGCGGCCGCAGGATTGGTGATCTCAGTCAGCGCCTTGGGCTGGTTGTTCTCGCCAAGTTATTCGCGACATAAAATCGCCCTTATGACGGCCGATTCGAGCGACAAAGACCTTGAGCACGCTGAGAAGCTCAGAGATCACCTCGCCATGACTAAAAGAGAGGGGCAACCCAAGGGGAGGCTTGGAATTGTCATAAAGGCTGATGCAATTCCCATCATTTCAAAATCTCCAATTCAATATGAAGTCAAGGTCAAACCAAGCAAAATAGGAATGACCAGCCTAAACCCCACTCCTCTGACAGCTGACCAACTCAAGACGGGCTTTTATTCCCATCCAGTTGACCCTGGCGACTCCGTACAACCTCGTCCGTCCGACTATCAGCAAGTCGCGGAGAATCAATTCAAGGCGGTCTCTGCTGACCCCCTCTCGACCTTCTCAATTGACGTCGACACAGCGTCCTATGCCAATGTCCGACGCTTCCTCAAGCGCAACACTCAGGTTCCAGCGAGCGCGGTTCGTATTGAAGAAATGATTAACTACTTTCACTACGACTACACTCCGCCCACTGGAGACACGCCTTTTGCAGCTCATGTCGAGGTCTCTCAGTGTCCCTGGAACCTTAAAAATCGCCTCGTCAGAGTCGGCATTAAAGGTAAGGTCATTGAAAAAGAAAAGCGCCCTGCGTCCAACCTCGTCTTCCTCATTGACGTCTCAGGATCTATGGGCTACGGCAATAAGCTGCCTCTTCTCATTCGCGGCATGAAAATGATGGTCAATCAATTGGGCGAAAACGACCGAGTCGCCATCGTCGTCTATGCCTCCGCTACTGGCCTTGTTCTTCCTTCAACCTCTTGCACTGATAAAACCAAGATCATCGATGCTCTCAGCCGGCTCCGATCCGGCGGCTCCACCAACGGCGGTGCAGGCATTCAATTGGCCTATCAGACGGCCGTTGCGAACTTTATTGAAGGCGGAACTAACCGAGTGATCCTCGCCACTGACGGCGACTTCAACGTCGGTCTGACCAATCAATCATCAATGGTGAGCTTCGCCAAAGATAAGGCCAAGTCTGGCGTCTTCCTAACGGTGCTCGGATTTGGAATGAACCACCGTGACAGCATGCTCGAACAGATCGCCAACAAGGGTAACGGCCACTACGCAGTCATTGACAGCTTCGCCGAAGCGAAGAAGGTCCTCGTCGACGAATTGAGCGGAACCTTGGTCACCATTGCTAAGGACGTGAAGCTTCAGCTTGAGTTCAACCCGAATCAGGTAAAGAGCTATCGCCTCATTGGCTATGAGAACCGGGTCCTCGCCCACAAAGACTTCAATGACGATAAGAAAGACGCCGGAGAAATTGGCGCCGGCCATACCGTCACCGCGCTTTACGAGATCGTCCCTGGAAAGAGCGCCCAGAGGAAAACCCCTGGGGTCGATCCTCTCAAGTATCAAGAGAAGAACAAGCTCTCAAAAGCCGCTGAAAACAACGAGCTCCTCACCCTTAAAATCCGCTATAAAAAGCCTGAGGAATCAGTGAGCAAGCTCTTATCTTTCCCAGTGACTGACAGCAATAAGAAGTATTCTGCGGCGAGCAACGAGTTTAAGTTCGCCGCCTCAGTCGCCTCGTTTGGAATGATCTTAAGAAAGTCGAAACACAAGGGGCTGTCTAGCTTCGCCCTTGTCAAAGAATTGGCTGCTGAAGGCAAGGGCCCAGACAAGAATGGCTACCGCGCTGGATTCCTGTCAATGGTCGGCCAAGCTCAGGAGATTTATAAGTAAGGTTTCAACCTTCACAATATTCACAACTCAATTGCGAAGCTCTCAGTCTTTTGAACAAAGGCGCTGAGAGCTTCGCTGCATCCTATCTGGAGCGCTCAAGGTTGAATGTGCATCTCTGGCTTGCTTTGATAAATAGTCACGATAGAATCTTCGGCGGTCCAAGAGAGTCCAGGCCTCAGACCGATTGCTTTGTCATCTTTGGCGGTTTGGCCTTCAATCATGATATCGGATTCAGGAATTAAGAAGAGCGCTTGATCGCGCCAAATCAAAGCTCCGGTCAGGCTCGACCAACTCTCCAAAAACTCTGAACAGTCCGAGAGATTGACAGCGCTTCTTAGCCAGAGGTAGGCGTGTTGAGGCCAATCTTCTCGGGTCAGAAGCAGTCCGCCGGGGAATGGGTGAACGAAGAGGTTCATTACCTCAGCGAGGCGTATAGTATCGCCAGACTCCAATCGCTGAGATTGACCACGCCCCAAGAGACGATCATTGACATAAAGACCATTTGAGCTGGCGTCCACGACCGTAAAGCCATCGGGATTAAAAACAAAGCGTCCGTGTTCGCTGCTCATGCGCCGATAGGAGTCGTCCTTCGGCTTTGGGAGTGGTCGCAGGCAAAGTTGAACTCCAGAGACGATGTTTCGGCCAAAGCGTAGCTCAGAGTCGTGGAACACGAACAGCTTTCGCCCGTTCGGAAATGCCAAAACAAAGGGACAAGGCATAGGCTTCGCCGGAAAACGAGGATGAATGAGAAAGGGTCGCTCATCAATCGCCGTCACAAGCTCCAACGGCGTCTGGTATCGATCCGCAGGCTTTTTAGCGAGGAGCTTTGAAATGATCTGCTGGGAACCGGGGTCAATTTTTTGGAAGAGCGGCAGCTCTGCGGGGTTGATGGAGAAGATTTGCAGGAGAAGCTTGGCGAAGCTCTTCGCGGGGAAGGGCAGTGTCCCAGTGATCGCATAGAAGGCAAGGACGCCGAGGCTCCAAAGATCGGAGCGGACGTCAATCTTTGACGAGTCTTCAAGGGCCTCTGGAGACATATAGACCGGGGTCCCCATGCTCTCGCCAGTGCTGGTAAAGCGCGTCGCTTCCTCTGTGCTTCCGGTCGCTAAACCAAAGTCTGAGAGCTTGGCTAAGCCTTGCCCGTCGAACATTATGTTGGCGGCTTTGATGTCTCTGTGAACAAATTGCTTGGGGTGGTTCCAGGCATAATCCAGGGCGAGAGCAATCTGCCGAATGATCGACCAGGTCTTCCTCTCGCTCAGCGTCTTCTTCAATTCGATCAGCTCTCCCATGTTTCCTCCAGGGAGGTATTCCATGACGAGAAATGGCTTTCCTTTATCAATGCCATATTTGTAGGTCGTCGCGATATGTGGATGCTTGAGAGCGAGAGTAATTTCGACTTCACGGCCAAATCGAGAGACGTCTTTCAATTGTTCGGCGACAGTCGGTTTTAAGACCTTGAGGGCGTAGCGCTTGTATTTATGAATACCCAGATAGACTTTACCCACAGCCCCAGCGCCCAATTTCTTCACGATGCTGTAGCCCCCGATGAGCCTCGGGCGATTGTAGTCAGAGTCTTTCAGCGCCGCTTGGGCGGCCCGTCGCTCCGACTTTTGGGCGGCGCGAAGGGCGCTCTTTGGAACCCTCAGGAAGTCTGTCTTACTGCGTTTTTTATCAACCTTGCGCAGCTTGAGTCGGTCGTAGAGTCGGGTCGCGGCGGCTCCAATCGGATTGTTTGTAAAGAGGTCTGATTTATAGAGGTGAGTGCGAGTTGTTGGCAGATTGGGGGCGTGCTCGCCGGTGAGGAGGCGCACTAACCAATCTTCATGAACTTGGCTCCCGGACATGGTCTTGGCTTTCTCAGCGAAGATTCGCAAGCGCTTCATGAACTCGCGGAAGATGGGCCGTTCGGGATAGTCGTGGAGGTTCTCGGGAGTCGCGGCCAATTGAAAGCGCAGAAAGGAGAGTTTGCCGCTCGCTTCCCATTTATTCGAGAGCCCTTCAAATCCGAAGATCAGTTCAGAGCAGACGACGAGGAGAAGTTGGCGCAGTGATGTGGCGTCGCCGAGGGCTTGTTCGAATGCACAGAAGTCCTTGAAGTACTTCATGGACCGAGATTCTAATTTAATGGGTCGATTCTGTTGTGGAGGGCCGAAGTAGCGGTCGAGGATGACAGCGAGCATGGAGTGGCACAATAAGAATCGGCCGGTGGCGAGCTTGGGCCGGGCCAATTTGAATTCTACGATGGTCGCTTCGTAGACGGTGAGAACGCGAGGGTCGTAGGCGACCCAACAACCGCCGTTTTGGTCAATAAAACCTCGTCCTGGAGACTTCACGACGGAGAAATCCCGGCACCAGTTCTGCCAGTCCAATTCCGTTTTTAATTTTTCCCGAAGTCGACCCTGCAACCAAGGCAAGGATATATCGAGGCTTTGCTCTTCAACCATGAATATTAAGGTTCACTTCTTCTCAGATTGGTATTCTTGGACAGTTTTATTGATCGCCTTCAATAAGTTTCTAGCACGTGTGTTGTCGTCGTTTCCTCGATCTTTTAGGCGGCCATCCGTCAATTTATTGAGAATGCGTTGTAGGACAAGCAAGTCTTTAAGGCTCTTCCGTTTTTTTATCGACTCGAAGCACCAAAAACTGTCCGTGTAGGAAAAGTATAGGTTCAAGGCGATTTCTATATGTTTGAGAGCTGCTTGGTGATCTCCGAGAGAGCTGTAAAGATAGGCTCGACCCGAAGAGCATCCCTTCAGCTCCTTCTTATATCGCTCCAAATTTAGAAAGGCAACGAAGGGGTCGAGAGATTTTAGCTCCCCTGATTGAAATTTTTCAAGCTGACCCCATTGCCATTTTAATAACCGCTCTCTCTCGTCAATCCAAGCGAAGACTTGATCTTTAATCTCACGCTGTTTCCTGTTGACCGTTGCGGTGGCAATAATGGCCTTCACTATGGTGTACGGGCTGGGATGCTCCCACTTGATTGACTTCAACAGAGACAGTCCCTCGTCCCGAACTTGGTTCGGGTTCTTCGCAATGCCCAAGCGAATTTTGTTTCGCCTTATGCTGACAAGTCGCTTCACCGCCATCGCACGAAACATTTTACTCAAGCGACCGTTTCGAAGCGCAAACTCGATGTCCCCCTCCGATTGGACGAAAGACTTCCACACTCGCTTTCCCTCGTCGGCAGCTCCAAGCTTCTTTTCTTTGAGAGCTCTTTTTGCAAAATTGACCTCAGCCATATCCTTATCGTTTTCGCTCGCGAGCCCTCGCCAGAATCGAAGCATTAGATCGTCCGGATTCTCTTCCAACAGTTTATTCAGTATCCCTTTATCTTTATACTTCCGAACTCCTTGACTTGTCCCGTTGGGCAATAACACCCCATAGCGACTAAAGAGGAGAATCCAACTGAAAACAACTTCGTCATAGGATTTCGGAATCGTTGTATTCGCCTCCCTGGGGGGGCGCCCCGCTTCAAAAAGGGCCTTCGACACAATCAGACTCAATCTTGGCCGTTTAAACTTATCGACGTCCATATATTTCGACAAGTTCGCCTTCGGGTCTCTTTGATAGAGCAGGTAGGAATAGAGCAAGGCTCTTTGGACATCCTGTCGTAACTCAGAGGCGAATATCAGCTTCTTTAACAATGGAATTTCAAGGGGCCACGCGACCAGCCTTTGATCTTTCAGGCGAAAATCAAAATAGAGCAAGTATCGCGTTGCAAGCTCGTCGACAGGCAGTTTATCGTCTCTCGACTGCTCTCGCATTTTTTGCTCTAGCAAACGATTCAGCTCGCTCAAGCGCTTAGAACGGTTTTGCTCTGATCCTTGGGAGCAGTACTTGTGGACCCGAGAAAGAATAGAGCGGTCCTTGTAAACCAGCAAACCATAGACGAGCTCTCTTACCTCGGCTCTCTTCCTCAGGGCCTTCAGGTCTTCACTTTCAATCAGATCGTGGGCCTCACCCAATTCTTTATTAAAATGAGCATCGTCGATCTGCAAATAGGCGGTTAAACCTCGAAAGAGAGCCGTTATTGAGTTGTAACTGTCGTTGGCCTCCTGATTTTTGAAGGCCGGCCTGACGGCATCCCAATTCTCAAGATAAAAATGGTGCCCTGCGAGTAATAAGTCGCGAAAGTCCTTTTTTCCCTGTGCCAAGGCTTGTTCCTGATCGATGATCTGATCTTTCGAGAGTTCACCGTAGTGTTTCAGGTTCAAAGACTCCAATCCATCCCAGGTCTTTGAAAAAGCCTTCGCCGACAAGATTTTGTCGAGCAGCGCCTTCTCGTCAGAGGCCTCTAGCTCGCGCTGACTTAATTCTTCAGAGAGACTCTCAAGGTGACTTGTCTCATGGAGATAGCCTGGCCTTTCAGTCACTCTGTCATGCCCTGTCGTCTTTGCAAGCAAGCGCTGCGCGAGACCCTTTATGAAATCCTTGCGAAACCTCTTCACGGGTATTGTCTTGCCTACCAATGCCTCGGACTGCTTGATCCAATCTCGATCTTTTTTACGCTCCCACGCTCCCCAAGCAACGAAACCCAATCCGGCAATCAACGCGAAGACCAACAAGACTTTGATTGCCCCGGCCGCTCCCGACGCATGAAAGTTGCGCAATGCGCGCTTATAGGCCGCCGGAGCCTTGCCAACAATCGCGTCTCCAACCCTTGCTCGCTCACAGTCTTCTAAGAACTCCGTCACGCTCTCATAGCGATCGCTCGGGTCCTTAGCAAAGGCC
>JARGOJ010001175.1 GCA_029210225.1 Planctomycetota bacterium | reverse complement strand
GACTCGATTCTTAGAGGCTATCAGTAAGAGCGAGTGGGACCGAGCTCGCAAGCTTTATGAAGACGAGTTTTTGCCACGGCATGGTATGCGAGCGAAGACTCAGGTGAACCGGCTTCGTTACGCAAAGGCTTGCTCGAAGCTGACGAAGAAGGACCAGGAGACGGCGAGAGGGATTCTTGAGGGAGTGTTAAGAGAGGACGGTAGACAGCTTGAGGCGATGCTCTTGTTGGCGGTTTTGGAGGCAGAGAGAGGAGAGCTTGAGGAGAGCAAAGCGCTGTTGCTCCAGGTCGCGGAGACCGGCTACAACCCACTGTCCGAAATCTATGACAAGGGGAGCCCGCTGATCAAGACGACCGATGACTCTCTGTTCATCCTGGGTATTTTAAGGGCTCAACGCCATTTTGAGTTCCCTGAGTCGGGGATTGCTACGATTTTTCATACTTTGGAGGAAGAAAAGAGTCCTGCAAAGAAGAAGAATAAGACGGTGATAGTGAGAAAAGTTTCTGAGTGTGTCTTGGAGATTGAAAATCTTTTAGACTCACTAGAGAAAGCGCTAGAAGCGAAGGAAGAAGCGTCTTCAGCGAAACTCTTTGAACAATTCGTGTCGCTGTTGCAACGGTCCCGCCCATTGCTTTCAGATATTGTTATAATCCGCTTTGAGAATAGGTTGAGACGTTATCAGGGTCTTTATCTGACTCTTCAATTTCAGCTTCGCCGTTCCAAGGGGATAGTGATTTTGAGGTCGCTGGAGAGAGCGTCGAGAGGAAAAAAGTTTGATGAAGTTGTCAAACTCTTTCATTCCATGACAATCCTTGTTAATGATCTTCATGCTTTTGAACATGAGAGTTTTCAACGTTTGGCGGAACTTCTGTCCGAGAAAGCGTTGACTTTCAAAGTCAAAGCTGAGAAGAAGAAACTTATCGCAGAATTGTCTCTGAATGTGACAGGGATTATCCTTGATCAGAGGCGTTTGGATTCACGCGGTCATAAAAATCACCGAGCCATTATCAACGATAAAATATACAAGGCTGGGGACGAAGTGACCGATAAACGAGGAGAGCCGGTAAGAGGTTTGCGTGTTGTAGACATCGAGAAGGGGACCGTAAAGTTTCGGTTCCATCAGGAAGATTTTGTCAGAGTTCTTCTAGCACGCTGAGAGTCGTCAAATGCAACTTATTATCTTAGACTACCTGTCTTCTCCCATGCTTCATGTCCGGATCTCGATCCGCCAACAGCCAATTCTGCGGACCGACCGGGGGGTTTGATCGTTATGAAGAATAGAATTTTCTCAATCTTGTGCACTGCTGCGCTTTTGAATTTTGGGTTTATGTCCCAGAGTTTTGCTCAGGAACCCCCAGCTGGGAATCCTGACAAGAAGGGCGGTGTCGACCAGTATACAGAGACTGGTGGTCGTAATGGCGGGACGAAAGATCCCGTCCCCGATCCTATTGGGACAAAAGCTCCCGTAGGAACGCCGGCCCCCACTCCAAAGCCAACACCTGGTGCTGGAGTGAATGTCGCTGGTGCAGGGAACACAGACGCCAATTTCCGCAAGCCGATCGATATCGACGTTGTTGATAAAGATCTGCGAGCCGTGATGGAAGAGATCGGTCGGAAGGTCGGGCGAAACATTCTTGTTGCGCCGGGCGTTGAAGAGACGGTCACCATTACATTGCGTGATATTCCTTGGACAGATGCTGTCAAGATTATCGCGAAGCTTACTAAGTGTGATATTGAGCAGGCCGCTCCAAAGGTTCTTCTCCTCACACAGCCTCCCAAAGTGACGATTGAATTTGCGGACGCCAATGTCCGAACAGTTCTTCAGTTGCTGGCGGCGTATAGCGGTAAGAACATTATTATTGCTCCTGAGGTTGTCGGTAAGATCACCTTGAGCCTCAAGGATGTTCACTGGCTCCGGGCACTCGAGTCGATTGTTAAGACAGTCGGTCCCTATGTTGTTGTTAAGGACACCGCCGACTTGCTTCGAGTGGTTCCTCGGGAGAGCATTGAGCGTCAGCTCGAAACAACCATTATTAAGTTGAAGTTTGTTCGTCCTCCAGCGCGCTATCAAGCTGTTCCTCCCTCACCAACAGGTGGCGGTGGTGGCCAGGGCGGCGGTCAGATGAGCACCGTGGGTAAGATCTTCAATGGTCAGCAACCGACAAACAACCCTGATCAGCCAGAGAACTCTTTCACTCTCTTCAAGGCGCTCAAGGGCATCATTCAAGCGACTTCTATTGAGACCGATTCGATTCAGTACGATTCACAAGTGAACGCGCTGATCATTCGGGCAACGAAGCCAACAATCGACGAGATCAAGTCGATTATCGAGAAGATTGATACAGAGCCAGAGCAGATCTTTATCCAGATTCGCTTTATCTCAACAACTGATCGCAACTTCCTTGAGACAGGTCTCAAGTTCAGCGGTGGAGACCTTCAGAACGGTCTTCAACTCTCAGGTCCTTTCCCTGGTGGACAGCAAGTGAGCTCAGGTCGCTTTGTTGATCCCTTTGTTGGCGGTGCTCAACAAGGTGGTGGTGGTGCTGCGGTTGGCGGCGCGGCTGGCGGAAACCAAATCACAGGTGTTCCTCAGACT
>JARGOJ010001174.1 GCA_029210225.1 Planctomycetota bacterium | reverse complement strand
TTATTTATTCCTGGTGGTATATTCGCCGTGTTTATAGGTCGCCAAAGATTGACCAAACTAAAGAGTGTTCCCGACGTTGAGGAGGACGAATGAGTCTTAAGAGACTGTCGCTTGTTCGAGAGATGGGCTTGCTATGGATTATCTTCGTTTTTGCGGTGGCGTGCCAGTCAATACCCGATCGTTACCCTGTTCGGGCAGAGAGTAAAAGCCTCGCCGAAGCTCAGCAGGTCGCTATTCGTGATGAATTGGTGAAGCACTTTGGCTCGCCTAAATCGCCGATTGTCTCTTCGCTCATCCCACCCAGTTTAGGGCTTGATTCAAAGGGTGTGCTTGCCGGGCAGGTCTTGTTCAAGACTCATTGTGCAAAGTGTCATGGGGTGCTTGGAGACGGAGACGGGCGTTGGCTAGATGCCCGCCGAGGACCGCGAGATTTCACCCGAGGAGTGTTTAAGTTCACGTCGACGGGGGGGACACCGACCAAGCTTGATTTGGAGAGGACCATTCGTCAGGGCATTCCTCAAACGAGGATGAACGAGTTTTCGGAGCTTTCGGATTCGGAGATATCGGCATTAATTAATTATGTGAAGTTTATCGCGATCCGCGGAGTCCTAGAGTTGCGTCTCATTGCCCTCATGGGTGAAGAAGGTGAATTGACTGACGAGCTGGTGAAGGAGGAAGCGGCCTTGGTGAGCAAGCCGTGGGAGTCCGTCGAGGAAACTGTCATTGTTCCTGAGCTGGAAGAGCCCGCGCCTTCTCAGAAGCTATTGGCGGAGGGCCGGGCCTTGTTTCAGTCGGACCGGGCTAAGTGTTACGACTGTCACGGAGCTGACGGCAAAGGTGGGGGAGCTGGGGGGGAGAATCTAAAAGACAATTGGGACAATGATGTCGAGCCTGCCGATTTGACTCTCAAGGATTATCGCGGCGGCAAACGCTCGATTGATATCTATTACCGTATTGCTGGAGGAATTCCCGGGACCCCGATGCCTGCCATGAGAAAGGTCCTATCAGCCAAGGAAATCTGGGCCTTAAGTCAGTATTTGAAGAGTCTTGAGTGATGGTCTATCGATTGGATTCTGCAGTGCTTTCGCTGTTTTCTTCAGTCTTTGAAGATTGACTAGGCATGAACGCCATCCGGACGCTGACCCAGGCTAGTAGAACTCCAGCGACCATATCTGTGACCCAATGAAAACCCAGATACAGTGTTGAGAACATGACTAAGAGCGCGCTGATTCCGGTGAGGATCTTGAGCCGTCGATTGTCGCTTTGTCGGGCGATAAGAAAGGCGGTGACGGCGATGGATGTGTGAAGGCTTGGGAAGTTGTTTTCGACTCCCCGAGCCGTTCGGAAAAGTGGTTCTAGCTCGGGGCTAAGGTCGGAGAGGAGCGAACGGGCTTTCAGAACATTGGGGCCAAGGTCGGCGTACCAGGTCTCTCGGACCGAGAAGAATAAGAAGAATGGCAGGGCAAGCACATAATTGAGCACCAGAGCGCGGATGCTGGCTCGGAGGCAGCGGTCATTCTTTTCATTGTGAAAGACTAAGAGCAGTAGGGCGAAGACAGCCGGGAAGAGGCAGACGTAGACATAGAGAAAGAAGCCGATTATTGGCTTGGGCGCGAAGCTCTGGAGCGTTGATGTCGCGCTGCCCTCCAGGCGATAGATATAAACGCTGAAGTCCTCGACCCCATGAATAGCGATCGCCAATTCCGTGAACCAGGGGTCGATACTGTTTTGAACGGAGCCAGCGACGAGAAAGAGTAAGATCGCAAAGAAGCCCCGTCGGCCTTTCGGTGTGAAGAGGGCGTCTTTGCCTAGATCTCGGCAGCTATGAGGGAAGCTCCCCTGCGGGCAGATCCAGCGAAACAAGGCCCAAAGGCTGAGTATCGTTAGGAGCGGCTGGCCTATCTGAAAGGCGAGGCTTGGACTCATGATTTTCAACTTGTCAGGCAAAGAGACGATTGGTGAAGGTCTATTATAGGAAGAATGAGCGTCCGCGACGGGAGCCGTGCTTTTTTAAGGGCCCCTTGTATTTGTTGTCGCTCTCGACTACAAGTCTTCTCCAGAGCCGGGAATCCGGAACAGGAGAGTGGTATGGGTGAAGGAAAAGAAGCGGGTGAGAAGGCCTTGTCTAACGGACAGAGCCTATTCTTAGAAGGATACTACGAGAAGGCTCTCGAAGCCCTCTCCGAAGCTCAGGGGCTCTTCTACGACGCGGAGGCTATCGATGAGGCGGGGCTCGCCTGTGCTCTTGAGGGCCTCGTGAGAAAGACCATGGATCCTTCGAACCCGGCCTTTGTGTTTGAGGATGAAGACGGTCAATCCGTCGACCCGGAAGAGCTTCCAGACGCGGTGATTGTCGCCGTTGCGAACGGACTGGTGACCTTGGCCAGTGAAATGGGAGAGCAAGTCGACTTCGAATTGCTCCAGGGCGCAGCCCTTCATTTAGAAGGGATTGCCAAGCAAGGCTTCGCCCATGATCACCCCGCGGTCAAATACATAGACGAGGTGAAGACCCAACTGAAGGACCTGAGTGAGGTCGATCATGGGGTGATCGATGAGGCTTTGTCCGTCAAGCTTCAAGATCATATGAAGGGGGTCTTCC
>JARGOJ010000091.1:878-15336 GCA_029210225.1 Planctomycetota bacterium | reverse complement strand
AGTCGAATGCGTCTTCTTATCGTCCCCAGCCAACACGAATTGTTTCGCCACCACAGTGTCGAAGCGCTTCGTTTTGCCGCGCCAGTACTGAGTCGCAATATCTAGGGAGTGAAACGCCACTATCAAAACGATCAACAGCAAACCAGAGACCTTCACCCCACGAATCTCTTTCTCAAGGGCCTTCAAACGAGCCTTGAGAATCTCTTCGTTGTTGGGATTTGCCTCGGCCTCAATTTTCGGGTCGCTGTCGCTCATTGAAACTTTCCTCGATCATCCGGTTCATTCGCTAACGTTTTCAGTATGATATCGCGCTTTCCAATCGAACATCCCGCCGGAATCGAAAGAATGGCCAATCTTTTCAAATTTTGCCGACTCTACGTAAGCCTGTGCCTGCTCATGCTTATTGTTCAGAGCTGCAAACCGACCGACAGGCCCGCGACGAATTCAAACACGCAAAGAATTATCGTTGAGTCCCCAAGCCTCGCCGAAATTGTCTTCAAGATTGGCGCAGGGGACCATGTCGTTGGAGTCTCCAAATACACAAGCTTCCCTCCCGAAGCCACAAAGCGGCCAAAGATTAGCGTCATGCCCGTCAATCTTGAAGTCATCCACGACCTTCAGCCAACGCTCATCTTCACCTCAAGCCAAGCCCCCAAGCTCAAAGAATTTGCCACTGTCGAGAAGATCCAGCTCGAAGAGATAACCATTGAAACACTGGACGATCTCTACAAAGCCATCGACGCCATTGGCAAGCTAACCTCCCACACCCCAGAGGCCCAAAGAGAAATCCAACGCATCAAAGCTGCATTCAGCGCGCTCAAGACCAATCCAGCTCTCGTCGGGAAAAGCGCCTTCATTTCTATTGCCCGAGCCCCGGGCCAACTGAAGAAGCTCATGACCGGCTCCAAGAGCTTCCTCATTGAATCGATTGAGAGTACAGGCATCAAAAACGCCTTCCCAAACCTCAAAGCGCGCTATCCTCAATTAACACTCGAAGCCATCCTCGACCGCGACCCTGACTTTATTATCGAACTGCAAGGCAAGGATTGCTCAGACACTGAAAAACAGCGCCTCATCGACGACTGGAAGCCCCTAGGAAAGCTCTCCGCAGTCAAAAACAACCGCGTCATCGTCATCTCCGGCAAAGAGATACTCCTCCCCGGCCCCCGAGTGACCCAAACCTTCAAGAAGGTTCACTCGGCCCTGAGCCAATAATCATGACTATCATTCGCGCTGAAAACCTATCCTTCCAATATCCTCGAAGCGCCCATCGGGTCCTCGACTCACTATCAATAAGCCTCGACCCCGGCCACTTCCTCGCGATCATTGGCCCCAATGGCGCCGCCAAAAGCACCCTCCTCAGGCTGCTCTCTGGGGTCGCAAAACCTAGCTCAGGGCAACTGACCCTCCATGAGAAACCCTACGAAGACTGCCTCCCGAACGATCGCGCCAAGGCCATCGCCTATGTGCCCCAACACGCCACCGTCCCCTTTGAGTTCTCCGCCTTAGAAGTGGTCCTCATGGGACGCCATCCTCACAATCGAAGCCAGCGCCTCTGGACTCGAAACCAAGACGAAGAGCTCGCCATGCAGGCTCTCACTGATGTCGACGCCCTTCCCTTCGCCCACCGAATCTTCAATCAATTGTCCGGGGGAGAGCGACAGCGAGTCATTGTAGCCCGTGCCCTGTGCCAGAGCCGGCAATGCCTTATCCTCGACGAACCAACCAGCGCCCAGGACCTTCACCATCGACTGCTGCTTCTCGAAACCCTGGGGCGCATCAGCAAACAGGGCGCGGTCGCCCTCGCGACTCACGATTTAACCCTCGCCGTTCAATTCGCCACTCATGTGTTGGTGCTCAATCATGGCAAGGTGCATTCTTATGGCCCCACGAAAGAAGTCATGACTGAAGAGCTCTTCTCGAAGGTCTTTCAAGTCTCCGGGAGCTTTCATAGTCTGCCCAGCGGGGTCAGGGTGCTCATTCCAACTCAGAGAGAGGATTCTTAATCTTGCCCATGGAATCGTCTCAAGGCCTTTCAAAATACAAAGCCTACGGCCTCTCACTCCTGATTTTCCTCGTTGTCATTGGAGCAAGCCCCTTTATCACGCGAGGCAGCGGCTCGGAATACGCGTTTTGGGCCTTGCTCCTGCCCCGCGCTCTTACCGCCGGCTTAGCCGGCGCGGTCCTCGCGAGCTGTGGTGTGACTCTCCAAAACGTTCTCAAGAACGACCTCGCGAGTCCCTTTACCCTTGGGGTTGCGTCCGGGGCATCCCTCGGCGCGGCCATCACGATTAAGTTCGAATGGACCGAGCCTTTCCTTGGGATCCCGTTTCTTCAACCCATTGTCGTCTTTGCCTTGATCGGCGCGCTCTGCTCAACCTTTGCCATCTACGCTGTCGCAAGGCGTGAAGGCGGCCTCTCGGAGACCTTACTCTTAGCGGGTGTCGGGCTCTCACTCCTCGTCAACTCTTTGGTCACGGCCATGTTTCTTATAGACGACGCACCTCGATATACCAACCTGTTAATCTGGACCATGGGCGACCTTCAACAAGTTCGCTTCACCGGGCTTAAGCTGATGTCGATCCCGGTCATCATTGGCGCCTTAGCCTTGTGCACGATCATCCGCGACTTGAATATCATCGCCTTAGATGAAGAGTCGGCCCTGGGCTTGGGAGTGCATGCTCAAAGAGCTCGTAAGGTGGCCCTTATTGCGACCGGGCTCATGACCGCCGGATTGGTCGCGGCGGTTGGTCCCATTGGTTTTGTCGGGCTCATAGTGCCTCACGCTGTCCGGCGCGTCACCGGCCCAAACGCGCTGGTCGTTTTGCCCTGTGCAGCCTTACTTGGAGGCGCGTTTCTTTGCCTCTGCGACTTAGTCTCCAGGCTCGCTCTCTACCCCATAGAGCTTCCTATTGGGGTTGTCACCTCAATGATTGGAAGCCCGATATTCATTGCCATGTTGCTGCGGCGGAGGCGGTAACTCTTAGTCGGAGAGCAAGTGAATCTTGCCAGAGTTTTCGTCGAAGACATACATGCGACCGTAGTTATCGAGGCCGATATCTCGTGGCTCTGAGATCTTCTTAAACTCAATCTTCTTCTTAATTGTCTGGGCGCCATTGGCGCGATGAACGCTGATGTAACCGTCGTCCACATCCACAATATAGAAGTGACCATCGATGCCCGTCGTCATATCTGTGATCTTATCGAACTTGTAACTGGTTGGACTCGCCGCCCCCCCCGGAGGAATCGACACGAGGACATCGTCGTCAATAATCCAGAACTTCCCGTCAATGCCCTGACAGCCGACCACAGGGTCGTCGATGGTCGCGATGGCTGGCCACGCCTGGCCTTTGCCGTTGAAGCCCATCTGGTGCATGTTGTGGCTCTTGCGATCTTGCAAGATCGTCAATTGCTTGCGGAGTCCGCTACAGTCCATATCGAGGCACTCCGTCAATTGGCTTTGCCGTGTCCCTGGAGAGCCGAGTTTAGACTTTAATGGATAGCCAACACTATTGAATTGGTGGACTTGACTGAGCTTCGCGTCAAGGACGTAAATGCTCCCTGTGTCGCTCACTGCGACGTCAACAGGTGTGTTAAAAAGGAAGCCCTTACTGTCTCCCCCGCCGAGGCGTAGATTGATCCAGCCTTTCCTAGTGACACGAGTCAGCATCTTTGACGAGGTGTTCAGCACCAGCAAGTCGCCCTTTGGAGCCCCGGCGACCTTCGTTGATCCTTCCACCTTGACGCCCCCCATCCGGCCCAGGAAGCCAGGATCATTCGTCGTCGTCAAAGCAGAAAAGAGGCCAAGAGAGCTGCCCTCGCGATCGACCACGACAAAGCCCGACTGCCCGTCACTGCGAAGCATGCCGCTTTCAGTGATCTTCATGAGCTTGACCATTGAGGGTTGGGTGCCGCTCCAGGCAAACTTCAAGGTCGTATATTTCTCGGTCTTCATAGAATATCTTTGAATCACGCCGTCTTCCAGGTCGACGATTCCAAGGCTGTCTTTATAAGGGTCGTAAGCAATTCCAGTCAGCTTCCCGCGACTACCGCAGGAAAATTCGCTCTCAAAGCGTCCGCCTTTGAAGACTAAGACTTTCTTGCGCCCGTCGTCTAAACAAAAGAGCCGCCCATTGGGGTCGGAGGCAAGGGCTACAGGCCGCCTCATCTGACCAACGTCCGTGCCTTCCATTCCCATACTGAAGAGGAAGGTCCCGCTCTCCTTAAAGACTTGAATAGCCGACTGTTGGAAGTCGAGAATACAAATTTGGGAATTGCTATCGATGCACATGTCGACAGGTTTAGAGAACTTCCCGTTGCCAACTCCGCTTCGGCCAAACTGATAAACACGGCTACTCAGGGTCGAGGCCATGCTGCCGGTTGAGAGGCGAAATCGCTTGACGACTTTATTCTCAGGATCGAGTAAGAACAGATAACGTTCGCTAAAGGCAAGGCGCGAGCAATCTTTGTGAGCGCTAGGTAAATCAGCGCTCTCTGTCAATTGACCGTTCGCTTTGAAGACTTTAATTGAAGGAGAAGTCCCACCGACAAATGAGCCGGATCCTCCTTGAAGGACATACATGCGACCCTTGTCGTCGAAGGTCACATCACGCACATTCTGAAACAGATTTGTCTCACAAAAGACGCCCCGGTATTTTAGGTTGGCGCCTAATTTCTTCGTCGGATTAATTCCAGTGCTCACGAGATCAATTTTTTCAGTCGCCCGCTTACCAGCGGTATCGTAAATCGTGACTTGAACGCGATAGTTTCCTTTTTGAGGAGGACAGATCCAAGTATTCTCAGGCACTCGCGTTCGCTTACTGACTAAGACCCCACCTTCAAAGGCTCCTTCCGACTTATCGTCATTCGGCATAGAGCGACAGATCCACTCAAAATACATGTCATCTTCAGGCTCATTGATGATCGTCAATTTAATGTTGACTCGCTCCCTCCAAGAATAGGCCGACTTGGGCGCCGGGCTAATACTCGCGACAAACGGCGATTGATTCTCGGCCTTTTGAGTCGGGTTGTAGAGGGCGAAGTAACCGACTTTCAGAGCTTTCTTTGGAGACCCATAAATGGCCGCCCGAGAGGTATTTGTATTGACCGCACGAACGATCACTCGGGCAATCACGGTTTGCTTGATATAGACCGGTTCTTTGTCCCCATTCAGCGGTAATTTGACCACGAGGGCATCGGAGTAAACATCGAAGACCATTCGAGGTTCAATTCCACTTGCCCGTCCTTTATCAAGAATGATGCTCTCATCGCTGATCGCGGTCACCTTGGCAGCAATGGTTACAGCGCTCGCATTGGAGGAGAGGGGACCGAGAAGGCAGGCAAAACTCAGACACATTGTCAAAGTCTGCAATTTGAATCGGACCATTGGGCTTGCTCCAGCCGCTCGACGTTTCATAAATTGAATCATTAGCGTGAAATCTTGACGATGAGCCAGCGCTCATTGCCTTCCTGAACCTGCCGTTTGAAAGTAAGCACCTTCATTCGATCGGCTCGAACTGTTTTATCGACTTCGAGATATTTCACAGCGAAGCTCCAACGAGTTTTAACTGTGACGGTCTCTGCATTGAAGGAAAAGCCTCCTTCAACAACTTCATGTTTACTGACTGTGAATTGCGCCACTTTGGCGAATTGGGCCAATTCCGTGGCCGCTTTTTTATATTCGTCGGAATCCTCAACGAGGCTTTTTAAGGACGCTTTTGGATCTTCGCCGACAAGGCCTGTATCGAGAACCGTTAAAGTCTTAAAGATCGCTGCACGCTTCAATTCTTGATCAGCTTTGCCTCGTTTATCCTTGGCGATTTCGTTGTCGGCGTCCTTGGCCAGAACAGCATCCGCAAGCTCGACAACTCTCTTGAAGTCTTTCAATTCCCACGCCGCACCTAATTGCTTGACAAGGTCACCGAGAGTGGAGTTTTTAGACAAGAGAGTCGCGATGGACTTTCTCTTTTCCCGGGTCGCGCTGTCCTTGGTGCCATATTTTTCTAGGTAGACATCGAATTGCTTTTGAGCCTGCACCAGCTCTTTTTGGCCGTTGCTGTAGTCGTTGTTTTCAACAAATTCAAGGCCCTTCTTATAGGACGACTCAGCCTCTCGTCGTAATTCAGAGGCCTCTCTGGCAGCCTTCAAGGAAACGGGCGCGCTCTTATCGGCTGGGTCGTCTTTGACAATGGTTTCCAGCAGCTTCGTGGCCTCATTGCACTTGCCCGTCGCGACCATATCTGCAGCAGCCTTCCGGCTTTCATCGAGCTGTTTTAACCGGTCACTAATTTGTTTTTTAAGAGTCTCCACTTCAGTGTAGGCGCTGTAATCGGACGGGATCGTTTTAAGCTCTTTGAGCGCTGATCGCCATTGTTTCTCTTTAGCATCCTTTTGAGAGTTCGTCCAAGTCACAGTCCACTTCTTCTCATCGACTAACTTCTGGGTCAGTAACTCCTTCGCCTTTTTAAGGCCTTCACTGACCGTCATTTGGTTTTTGAGGCGGAAATTAGGATCGAGATCGTTGGCTTTCTTCAACCCATCAATGGCATCTTTGAACTGCCCCGCCTTGAGCGCTTTCATCCCCTGAGTGTAGCCCTCTTCAAGGGCTGGCACCGCTTTGAATTCAAGCTTGACGGTATTCAGCGCCTCGTTCGACCCTAAGACAGTGGCCTTGCCCTTTTCATCAATGTTGAAGTCGACGTGAATATCAACGCGCCCTCGCTTTTTGAAAATGACGGCGTATTCACCAGGTTCCATTTGATGCGGGACGCCTTCGGTGAAGACCGTGAACTGACCTTTAGTGACACCGTTCCAAGTCATATCGATGTCGCGTTCGACTTTCCTATTCAGCAGGAAGGGAACCTTCTTCGGCTTATTAGTGTTGCCCGGACCATCTTTACCTTTTCCGTTGCCCTTGCCATCTCTGGCATCGGTGCCCTGTTTCCCGCCGTTCTCATTGTTCTTTGTGAGTTCCGTGCCCTTCTTTGGCTTGGGTGGGAGATAAGGAATCGTCCAATGCCCCTCCATGTGTCCGAAGTAAGCCACGGCGCCACCTATGGCGAGAAGCATAAGAACAATGATGACGAACCAAAGTCCTCCGCCGCTTTTCTCGGGGGCCACTTTCGTTGGCTGCTCGACCTTAGTGGGTTGTTCCTGCACTGAGACTGTCGAGTTAACACCATCAACGGTGGTGAAGGCGTTGTCGCCCTCTTGGCGCCGTGCGCCCCCAGCCAAGTAATAGGCCTTGTTGTTCTGGAACTCTTTAAGGTCTTTCACGACCTCATGGCAGTTCGGATAGCGCGCTTCTGGGTCTTTCTCCATCATCCGAAGAACAACTTCTTCGAGGAAAGGAGGAATGTCTGAGTTCTTCAAGCTCGGCGCGGGGGGAGCTTCGTAGACATGTTTGAAGATCAGACCGGCAGGAGTTTCCGAGCGGAAGGGAAGCTGGCCGGTGAGGAGTTCATAGAAGACGATACCGAGGGAGTAGATGTCGGTTGTGATACCCACATCTTCGCCTTTCGCCTGCTCCGGGGACATGTATTTTGGGGTTCCCATAATCAAGCCGGACTGAGTCAAGCTGGCGCCAGCCATCGAGGCGGCCTTCGCGAGGCCGAAGTCCATGACTTTAATGAGGCCTTTGTTATCGAGCATGATGTTCGAGGGTTTGATGTCTCGGTGAACAATGGTCTTCTCTCCGGCCGCTGCGAGAGCTTTGGAGACCCCGATCATAATCTCAATGATCTCGTTGAGGGGCAATTGTCCACAGCGCGAGAGTCGTTGGTGAAGGTCTTCTCCTTTGACATATTCCATGGCGAAGTAGGGGGCGCCCTCAACGATGCCAAACGCGTAGACTTGGATCACGTTCGGGTGAACCAAGCTGGCTGCTGACTTTGCCTCGCGCTCAAAGCGCTCAATAAACTGGTCCTGACTCGCGAAGTGAGCGGGGAGAAGCTTCACGGCGACGGGGCGGTCGAGGCTGATTTGGGTCGCGAGGAAGACCTCTCCCATGCCTCCTTGCCCGAGTTTACTATCGAGGCGGAAGTCACCGAGGACCGAGCCTGGGCGGGCGATTCCGGCGGCGTGATGGCGGGCCGAAGCTTCACGTTCCGCGTCGGGGTCGTAGAGGGTTTCTTGCTCGTTTCGAGTGGGGCTGGCTGGAGCCGTGGCTTGTGGAGCCACAGCGGAGGCAGCGCTATTTTCGAGGGGACGATCCGTGTCTTCGGGAACAAGGGGAAAGTTGGTTTGCGTGGCCTGATTGTGAAAATCGTGGTTGGTCGCCTGGCTTGCCGGTGGGCTGCTCGGGGCGGGAGCCGGCATGGGGAGAGGAGTGGGGGGCAGGAGGTTCGCCTCCGGTGTATTCGGCATCCTCGACTCAAAGAAGTTGCTCATGGCGCTTTGAGGAGAGGGGGGAGGGGTCGCAGACGCTTGGGGGAGGGGTGCGCTCGCTGGGGGAACGGGGCGGGGTGAGTTGGTGGCGGGGGGCATCTGGCTGTCGAAGAAGCCTCCGAAGGATGGGGCGGGAGCGCTCCCTTTTGGTGTGGGTGTCCCTGTTGATCCAGTCTCCGAGCCCGGATTGGGATTCGGTTGACTAGGGTCTTGCGACATGAGAAACCTCTAAATAAGGAGGACCGCTCTTTGGGGTTGGATCCATACGCCGGAAAGCCCACATTTTAGGGCTAATCTCTCTAAAACAAAAGAGAGGACGTCAAAGCGTGCGATCTCATGTGAGTGTTCGACGGGTCCGGGTGGCGAAATCGCATCATGAATTCGGAGGCTTGAGGGAGCTTCCCTTATCCTCCAATTTGAGACATAGGTCGATCGGAGCGTTGAAAATCGGGGTTGTTAATCTGATGGCCTTCTTCCTTGTTCCAGATGCACTGGGTCAGAACCCGACCAAGTTCTTCTTCGCTTCCAGTTCGAATGATCGGTAGAAGATCCGTTTCTTGGATAGAGAAAAGGCAAGTTCGAAGCCGCCCATGAGCGGTGAGACGAACCCGATCGCAGGATTCGCAGAATGGTTGCGAGACTGAGTTTATGAATCCCACTCCGCCGCGACCGCTTTTAAAGCGGTATTCGACAGCGGGAGAATGGACATCGGAGAACGGTTTCTCTTCAAGCTCGACATGTTTTTGCATGCCGGCCAAAATTTCCGAGCCGGTTAGAACGTCCCCCGCGACCCATTTGGCTTCGGCGTCGAGGGGCATGAACTCTATGAAGCGCACGATGAGGTCGAGCTCTTCGGCCAGTTCGGCGAAAGCTTTGTATTCCAGTTCGGTCACCCCCTTCATAGCGACAGCGTTGATTTTCACTCGTCCCGGGAAGACGTCCGAGGCGGCGCGGATCCCTTCGAGGACCCGATCAATCGCATCTCGGCGGGTCAGTTGGTGAAAGCGATCCCGATCGAGGGAGTCGAGGCTGATATTGATGCGATCGAGTCCGGCTTCGGCGAGGGCTGGTGCAAATTGGGCGAGTTGGATGCCATTGGTGGTCATCGCGAGATCTTTGACATTCGGAAGTTCTCGAATCATCCGAATGAGAGTCGGGATGCCGGATCGGACCAGGGGTTCCCCACCTGTGAGGCGAACCTTCCGAATGCCAAGCTCGGTGGAGACTTTGAGAATGCGAACAATTTCCTCAAAACTCAAGATCTCTGCTTTGGGCAGCCATTGAAGGCCTTCTGCGGGCATGCAATAAGTGCAGCGCAAGTCGCATCGATCGGTGACCGAGATGCGCATTTTGGTGATTACGCGGCCATACGCGTCGTTTAACGGCATGTTCGCTTCCTCTCTTTCATCAGTTCCTCAGGAACGACGCTCAAGAGTTTAACGCTTTTGTGAAGGGACGCTAGGGACAATATTAAATGCCAGAGACTTGCATCCTTTCCGAGTTATGAAACGATAGAGCGCGCAGCCCGAGGAAGCCTCGGCCTCCCACTAGATCGCTGAGATTTCAAGAGAGTCGGTTTATGGATTCGGACATGTTCATTCACTATCGAATGAAAAAGCTTAAAGAGCAGTTGGACACCAAGCGAGAAGCGACAAAGCGCTTCCAAAAGACTGACGAGGGGGTTCAACCCGATAAAGTCGAAGTGCTTGAGGGCCACGTTGAATTTTTAAGCCTCATGTGTCGGTCTTTGCTGGAAGTTTTGATCGAAAACAAAATGTGCACCATGGACGGTCTCGCCGACCTGATGAAGCGCCTCGATATGCTCGATGGCCGCGCCGATGGAGGCTTGGAAACGCAGGTTTTGAAAGACGAGATGCAGGGCAACACGCCCGATGAGACCCCAAGCTAAGAGCGTCTTCACCCCAACGATTTCTCTAAAAAGCTTCGAAAGATGTCTACCCTTTTGCGCTGATTCTCAGTATTCTCTTGAAGCAAGAAGTCCATTTGAGATCGAGACTCATTCTCAATTGAGTTCGGGAGCTGACCCATGTCTGTCACCAAATTATCTCACTGCAAGCCCGGCCAAACCGGCGTCATTAAAAACATTGCCGGAGACGGCCCTGTCATCCAACGGCTCCTCGAACTCGGCCTGATCGAAGGCAAAGCCATTCGGGTCCTCCGCCACGCGCCCTTCGGAGATCCCATTTCTATTGAATTTGAAGGGATGCATCTCGCCCTCCGAGCCGCTGAAGCCCAACACCTGGAAATTCTTCTATGACAAGTCAAAGCGTCCCCACGCTCCCCGCCAAGGTCGCCCTGATTGGTAATCCAAACACAGGGAAGACCACCCTCTTCAATGCCCTCACCGGACTCAGCCAGAAAACCGGAAACTACCCCGGGGTCACCGTCGACAAAAAAGTCGGCTCCATGGACCAAAACATCGAACTGATCGACCTGCCTGGAACATACAGCCTCGCCGGTCGCAGCCCCGATGAAGTCATATCAATTCAAGTCTTACTCGGACAAATCGCCGAGCAAAAACCCGACCTCATCGTTGTTGTCACCGACGCCTGTCAATTCAAACGAAGCTGCTTTCTCGTCACACAATTAATGGAGCTCGAACAACCACTCCTCGTCGCCGTCAACATGATGGACCTCGCCGAGAAAGCCAAGGTTCAAATTGATGTCGATGGTCTCAAGAAGGTTCTCGGGGTCGAAGTCGTTCCAGTCATCGCGAAGCAAAGCTCAAGCCTCGATTCTCTTAAAGATTGCGTCAAAGACGCCCTTAAGAAAAAAGTCCCAGCCAAGGTTCACTGGACTTGGCCTGAGGCCTTTGAGAAGGAAGGTGTGAAGCTCGCCAAAGCGTTAAGCATTCCTCTCCCTCTCGCCCGACGCGCCCTCATCGATGAAGGACTGCCTACAGAGCAGCTGATCGCCACCCAATGCGGCGACAAAGCCATTGAACAAACTCGCGCGGCGCGAGAGACCATTAAAGCGGCCGGATTATCTCCCGCCCGGGTCGAAGCTGAGCTTCGTCACAACTGGATTGAAACAAACATTGGTCCAGTCATCACCCAGGGAGAGCGAGGCCCGAGCTTCACCGATAAGGTCGATGGAATACTCCTGCACAAGTTCTTTGGGACCGTCATTTTCTTCAGTCTTATGACCTTTGTCTTTATGGCCATCTTCGACTGGGCGGGTCCTCTTATGGACCTTATTGATGGCGGCGTCGGCTCCCTCGGCGAATTGGCGGGAAGCGGCCTCCAAGCCGCAGGCCTGGGCGGCGGTCCGCTAGAGAGCTTGGTTTGTCAGGGCATCATCGCCGGGGTCGGGGGCGTGCTTGTCTTCCTTCCTCAAATCTTACTGCTCTTTCTCTTCCTCGCGATCCTCGAAGATTGTGGATACATGGCTCGTGCGGCCTTCCTCATGGACCGATTACTGCGCTTCGCTGGCCTCAGCGGACACGCCTTCGTCCCACTCATGAGCTCTTTCGCCTGCGCCGTCCCAGGCCTTATGGCGACCCGAACAATCTCAAATCGGAGCGAGCGATTCGCGACCATTTTTGTAGCCCCCCTCATGAGCTGCAGCGCCCGAATTCCCGTTTACACATTAATGATCGCAGCCTTCGTGCCGGGGGACAAAGTCTTCGGGCTCTTCTCCCTTCAAGCGCTGGTCTTTACCGCGATGTATCTCATAGGAATCGTCGTCGCGATCCCCATTTCCCTAGCCGTCAAAAAGTTTTCTGGCTTCAGCACGGAGTCAAGCTTCCTAATGGAGCTTCCCACGTACAAAACGCCCTCCGCTAAGACCGTGTTTTTGAGGGTCTACCAGGCAGGCAAGGCCTTCCTGACCCGTGCTGGCACCGTCATCTTCGTCGCATCAGTCATTATTTGGGCCCTCAGTTACTTCCCCCGCTCCCAAGAGATCCATGACAGCCACGAAGTCATGAGAACTGAAGTCCAAGCCAAGAAGTCGGGCGAGGAATTGGAGACCGCGCTCAAGAAGATCGACTCATTGGAGCAAGGAACCTATCTCCGCGAGAGTTACCTTGGCCAACTCGGCCAATTTATTGAGCCAGCAGTGAAGCCTGCGGGATGGGACTGGAGCGTCGGAATCGCAGTTTTAGCCTCGTTCCCCGCCCGAGAGGTCGTCATTTCAGTCTTTGGAATCGTATACGACTTAGGTGAAGATTTAGATACGGAAGAAGACGACGACTCAAAGGCGTTGACGAATAAGCTCAAGGCCGCGAAATGGCCCGATGGCCGTCCCGTCTTTAACTTGCCCGTCGCGCTCTCCATTCTCGTCTTCTTCGCGCTTTGCATGCAGTGTGCCGCGACTGTGGCAACAGTGAAGCAAGAGACGAACTCGTGGTCCTGGGCAATGCTCAGCTTCTTTGGGCTCACATTCGTCGCCTATATCGCGGCCATCTTGTCCTATCAGATAGGCATGGCTGTCGGGCTGGGAGACCTTGTTCAATGATGCCCTTTATTGAACAATTCCTGGTCACCCTCATCGTTGGTGGCGCAGTCATCATGACCCTTCGCTCGGTCTTTAAGAGCGTGAGCGGCCAAGGCTCCGGAGGCTGCGGTTGCAGTCATAAGGCAGGTTGTAGCGCCAGCCCTGTCCCTGAATCTCAAGCCTTTGAAGTTTAATTGTTTCCAAAGTGCTGAAGGCTAATTTTGCATAAGAAAAGCGGGCTGGAGTTCCAGCCCGCTTTTCAATTCTCAAGTCAATTGAAGTCTAAATATTCCTAAAGCAACATCATTAATCGTTGTCGCCAATTCCCTGTTGGGGAACTGCCAAATTTAGCACAGAAATAAACTGCGATTGAAGGTTGTCCGTCACGAGCTTCACGGCATCGTATGCGCTTTGAACAGCGGCCGGATTATTGACTACTGCATCGGCGAGCGTTCCTGGAATAGCAGCGACAGCGTCAATCGCGGCTTGAATATCGGACGTCATTTGAGTCGCCAATGTGCCGGCGCCCAGCTCGGTCAAGAGATCGTCAAATCCAATTCCTTCAACTTCATTCGGTTTATTGCCAAGGAAGACTTCTTGGAAGACCCGAAGATTGATCAATATGTTTTCTTTTGAACGATTGGCAAAGCGGGATTCCACCTTCTTGACATCCAGGCCGGTGGGTAAACCAATTCCCGAGGGGCTGGCCAGTTTTCTATTTTTAACCGTAAATTCAAGGTAGAATAGCCCGGTCACGACATCATTAATGCCTTGCTGAGCCGAGTTATATGGCGAGCCCGGGCCTCCAGCGTTGCCTAATGAAGCCGCGAAGTCATCCCCCGCAGCATCCCACTTAGAGAAGAGTATCTGCCCGTTGTCGGCGACCTCTGTGGCCACGCGCTCGGCGTAGTCGGCCCGACGCTGCGGCAGGCTTCCGCCGGTGGCTAAAGTTTGCCAGCTTCCATTTTGATTGATCGCTGAGGTGACGGAGCAATCGTTGTCGGTGCCATCAATGAACAGAAGAGCTTCCAAAGCATCCAGACCATAGGAGGCGGTCAATGCAATCTGGAAGAAGTTCAAATCATTGAAGCCATTGCGAACCAATTCTTGGTCGACCCGACAGGCTGAATTCTCCGCGTAGGCATAGATGTCAATTCGACGGTCTTCGCCGCCAACAACGAAGGTCGCTTCCCCTGCGGGGCCAAATTGTAACAGCTCTAAAACCTGCCAGCTATCCATCGCCGCGACCCAGGCTTGTCGAGCCTCGGTCAGGCGTTGAGCCGTGTTCGGATCGCTATTGCGGAGCGCGCTGGCGTAAAGAGCGACAGTCATAGAAAGGGTGTTCGATTTGGCCTGAAAATCAGTGAGTGCTGGAACAACAACATTGTCTGCGACGTTTGTCAGCAATTGATTTCGAGTCTGACTGACAGGGCCTGATCCTCCTCCACCGCCCCCAGAAGAGCTGTCCGAGCAACCAATGATAGCGAGGCCAAGTGAGCCGACTAGAACCAAAGCAGCCGTTCCAGACTTCGCGAACTGAGTCCGCGAAGGTGAAGCGCTTGAGAATATCCGTTTCATGTAGGGAATCCTTGATAGAGGAATGTTTTGAAGTTAG
>JARGOJ010000091.1:0-868 GCA_029210225.1 Planctomycetota bacterium | reverse complement strand
CGTCGGCGCGCTCGGCAGCAGACAGGCCACGGAACTGCTCTTTCGAGCTTTCTCCTTCCCCGCCGTGCCACAGAATGGCTTCGGTGAGGTTTCGAGCGCGTCCATCGTGGAGGAAGCGGTTATGTCCATTGACCGTTTGCGTCAATCCGATGCCCCATAAGGGTGGTGTTCGCCACTCTTGACCATTTGCTAAGAAATCTGGGCGACCGTCTGCGAGGCCCGCTCCCATATCGTGAAGCAGCAGGTCTGTATAGGGATGAATGGACTGATTGGACAGCTCGGGGATCGCGGCGTTCTGGCCGGTCGTGAAATCAGCGACATGGCATGAATCACAGTTCATAACCTTGAACAACTGCTCGCCTCTCTGAACTGAGGGATCATTCACATTGCGGCGAGCAGGAACAGCGAGGGTGCTGATGTAAAAGCTCGTGTCGTTGAGAATTTGATCGTTGATTTCCGGAGAACCACCGCTGGGAGCGGTGATCGTCGCGCCTTGGCTCGCGGTCGTATTTTCATTGGGGAATAAGTTCGTTGTCAGCCCAATATCCCCATTGAAAGCCGCCGCCGATTGTTGGAGGACCGTCGGTTGAGAGGCCTTCCAGCCGAAGCGACCGAGCACTAATTGCTGAGTTGTGACATCGGTGACTCTATTGGCGCGGCCTGAGATGCCATCGTTGTCGGCGTCGTTCTCATCGGCGTTGGCGAGGATATCGACTTCAGAGATAGTCTCTAGCAAACCCAATCCAAACACCGGTTGTGCCACTCTCGGCGACAGCATTGTTGAGGGGTCGAGAGGGCCGTAATTAAGGTTCGTCAGGGCATAGCTGGGGCTTTCTAATGAATAGGGAGTCCCATCGACGAATTGGCC
>JARGOJ010000090.1 GCA_029210225.1 Planctomycetota bacterium | reverse complement strand
CGCGAATTATCGAGTCGAAGCTGAGAAAGAGACCGCGGCTGCGAAGGAGGCCATGGAGAAGGCGCAGGTTCCTGCTGATCTGGCTGAGGGACGAAGTCAATTAGAGCGTCTGTTGCTTCGAGCGATCCGGCTTAATTCGAAATACGATGAGAAGATTGAGCGGAAGCTTGCGTTGAAGCAGAACAGTGACCGTGTCCTCGCTGTCTTTCGGGATGCGGAGATGTTATCTCGGGGGCTTGACAAGAAGTCACTGGAAGCCGGGAGCAATGTAAGATTGCTTCGAAGGGTGCGAATTGCCAGAGCAGACTGGGCCCATCGCAAGAGTTATGTTCCTCAACCCGAGCTCGCAGTGAAAGACTACCGAGCCGCTATTGCTGCCGATAAAAATGACGCAGAGGCTTACCTTGGCTTATTCCTCGCCATGCGCCGCTTAATCAATTATGACGATGAAATAGGCCCCTATCTCACCCGCGTGAACGCGATGGAGTTGGATTCGCCAGAAACCGCAATGTTGCGTTATGAAGTGACCATTCGCGAGGGGGAGGCGCTTATAAAAAAGGCGCGCCACGCCCTGATGGTCGCATCACGGGATAAACTTGTCGCCAGGGCGAGAAAGCTGTGCGGCGGTACCTTCTTGAAAGAAGTGAAATCCTTCGCTGAGCATTACCCTGACCACAGCTTGGCGAATGAGCTGTTGGGGCGCTGCCATGGAGTGCTCTCTGGGGTGGGACACCAAAGCAATGGAGGACGATCGGGGGAGATGATCTCGGCGGTGCGGAGCCTCTATCGCTCTCAGGTTCTTGACCCGTCGGTCCCGAACGTCGTTCCGCTCATTCGTCAATACAATGAGAAATACGCTCTGCATCAGACCTGGCGTTGGATTAACGCGTACATCTACTCTCGTATTTTCGCGATGATTCGCTTCTATCAGCGGCCTGACGCGTTGGTTGAGGTCATGGAGTTACTTCAACAATTGAATCATTACGCTGGTTCATTAATGGTCGCGGAGCAGCTGTTTGATAACGTCGAGAGAGCCTCGCTAAATCGACCGGAGTTATTGGAGTCGGGCGATAAAGAGATGCCCCTTGTCCTTCAGAAAGCCTATTTAATTCGCGAGCGAGCCTTATTGGCTTTGCGAATGAACACGAAGATAGACATCCGTAAGTTCCGCTGTGATCCTGGGCTTGAGTCTGAGTGGCTGATGTTAAAAGCGCATCGCCTCTTCCTCGATGGCCGTGAAGACGATGCCTTCGCGACGATTAGCGCGTCGATGAGTGCTTTGCAGAAAGCCTTCCCGGTGAGTCAGCAGCGCACTCGAGACAGTCTCTTCTTATTAGTGACCGACCACCGACTGCCGCGAGAGAAATTAATTCCAATCATTGATAGCCTCGTCCCTATGAATACGCCAGCCAGTCCAGTGACCCGTCAGTATATGGCGGCGCGGATCAATCTTCTCAGTCATCTTGGGCAAGATGTGAACCCCTACTTGCAGCGCTTCGATCAGATCAGCACCGCGATGAGTAAGAGTCCTTCGTATCGCCACTTTGGCTTTGATAATCGTGACTTGCGAATGGCTGAACTGGGGGCCGCCCGGACCTATGTCAATTTTCAGCCTCAAAACCCTTCTGCTCATTTTATTGCCTTGCAGAGTTGGATTAACATCAATCCATTTAATCACACTGAATCGGCGAGTTATGAAGCGCAGAAAATTATTTCTAACCGCCTCAATAAACTTAACAAGCCAGATCAGGCGAAGCGCTTTGGCGGATTTGATGCTGTGAAGGAGATTTGGCAGCGACGCTATTGGGTTCCTCCTCAATTACATGTGTGGGGCAATGACGGCAAGATTCGAGGCTATGAGCCTGCCCTCGGAGGATCCTGATTATGGCTGAATTGATCGCCGACCGCTATGAAGTCGAGCGGGAAATCGGTAAGGGAGGAATGGGGCGGATTGTTCTCGCCCTCGATAAACACCTCAATCGTCATGTGGCTGTCAAAACAATGATTCGAGCTGATAACCGCACGGCGCGGAGTCGCTTTATTGAAGAATCTCAGATTACTGGTCAATTAACTCATCCAAATATCGTCTCAATTCATGAATTAGGGCGCGACCCAAAGAGCGGTCACTTGTTTCTGGCCATGAAGCTCATTAAAGGCCGGGATCTGAAAGACATCATCCAAGCTCTCAATAAACGCCACGCAAAAACAACAGAGCTCTTTCGCTATCGACGCATTCTTCGGCTCTTCCTCAAGGTCTGTGAGGCGATGGCCTACGCGCACAACCTCAATGTGATTCACCGCGATCTAAAACCCGCCAATATCATGTTCGGGGAGGACCAAGAAGACGAGGTCCTCGTCATGGATTGGGGTTTGGCGAAACCAATCAATAAAGACGCCAAGACGAAGTCATCGAAGCAGATTCAGTCCGTGGCTCGCAGCGGCATTCTATCAATGGCCCGTGAAGAAGACCCCGACCCGGGAAGCAATCGCTCCGGCGAACTGACCCAAGAAGGCGCAGTGGTCGGGACGCCGTGTTATATGCCTCCAGAGCAAGGAGACAATCCCGCTGGAGTGGATCATCGAGCGGATATCTACGCCCTGGGGGCCATTCTCTACGAAATCCTGACCTATAAACCACCCTATCGGGGTTCGTCCTTCTCGGTCCTCAACGAACTATTTAAGCGTCCTCCGCCCCTCCCCTCCAAGGCCGCGCCCTTTCGCAACATTGACCCAGCCATTGAATCTATTGTCCTCAAGGCGATGTCAAGGGATATAGCGCAGCGCTATCAATCGGCGTTAGAGTTGAAGCAGGACATTGAAAGTTATTTGGACGGCGGGGCGGTTTCAGCCTATCAGGAAGATGCTCGGGAGGCCTTTCTACGCTGGTCTCGGAAGAATAAGAAGCTGCTCGTCACCATCGTGATTGCTGTCTTTACTGTTATTGCGTTGTTTGCCGGGGCGTTCTATGTGACTCATCAGCGGCAGAGTGAGGCCGAGAGCAAACGTCTTCAGTCTTTTGTTCTTAAGCAGGAAGCGCGCCTCGGGGCGTGGCGATCTCATGTGATAAGGCCCCTCGCGAAAGAGAGCGAGAGCGTTAACTCGGCGCTGCAGCAGGCGTTTAAGTTTGTTGGGCGCAGTGAGAAAGCCTTAACCATTGGCAAGTTGACCGGAGAGCATGACACCGCGCAGCAAGAGTTGGAAAAACGCGAATTGTCCTTGTCAACATTGAAGCAACGCATTCAATTAATGCTTGGAGAAAAGAACGGGCCGACTGAGATTTTCGATGGATTAACGGGAGAAACGGAGGCCTTGCAGTCTCTGTCGACGAAAAGTAAGGATAAGGCCTTTTCACTCATTAAAAAAGTGGATCCTGCGAATAAGGACGCGTTGCTAAAGGACGTCTATCGGCCTTTCGACAAGCTCATTGAAGAGATAGCGAAGACTCGGGAGCTACTCGATCGATCGTTCGCACGAGCTTTGGTCAACCGCTTCCCCGACCGACTAAATTCTTATCTGAAGTCGTTGAAGTTAGGAGATGAGGGAGCCATTCTTGGGGCTCGGGCTAATTTGAGGCTATGGAAGTTCCGAGAAGCCCGAAAGATCATTGAAGAGGCGATGGCGCCGGCGCGATTGAGAAGGGTGTCTCCGAATATTAAAACGGCTTTAATCGCGCTAGAGACCTTTTTAAGAAATAAGCCCCAAGCCGCTCGTTTGAGAGAGCAGCTTACGGCGCTGAATCGAGCGATTGAGAGCGAGAATAAGGCGGCGGAGACAGGTCAAGCGGGTGTTGGCAATCCGGGTTGGCTCTATATGAGACGGGCTCAAGTTTACAAGCGTCTCGGGCAATTCAGTCAAGCGCGGGCCGACTTTGACCGGGCGGTGACTTTAAACCCTATCGATAGTTACTGTCTTATGCTTCAAACTCGCGAGACGACGTCTTATGTGACAGGGGGAGAGACTCTCAATTCGATTGAGTTGGCTGTGTTGTCGCTCTCTCCAAGGCTCGGAGAAATGCTGGCCGTTTCGGCTATTCTGAGACAGTATCAAGAGGGGGGACTGAGGGCGCAGTCGCGCATTGATAAGGCGGTGAAGCAGGGGCGCTTGCCTAAGGATATTGCGCGTTATTACAAATTGATGGTCGCGATTAACGACCAGGATAACTCAACGATTCGCAAGCTGGCGAAGGAGTTTGAAAAGGACGACCCAGAGAACCCAATGGTTAACGGCCTCGTGGCGGAGAGCTTGCTCTACGAGCCTGAAGCCTCACGAAAAGGAGTGTTGAGGCTTCGCGGGAATATAAAGAGATGGCAAAAAGAGCTGCCCAAGAAGCGAGATGCCATCATTTCTTTGCAGGCGCAAATGGCCCGGGAAACCAATCCTGATCGACTTGAGGGATTGAAAAATCAGCTCGCCCTGGTTCGACGAGAAGTCTCGGAAAATCCGAAGCAAGTGGAATATGCTGAGGGCAAGATACTGACTTTGAAGAAGCTCGCAACGCAGAGCAAACAATTCTTCTTGGATAGAGCGGAGAAGATTGCGAAGGACGGGTTAAGGCGACACCCCGAGGATGATCGGCTCAATTTTGCTCGGGGAGAGATACTGCGCATTCGTGGGCTAGCGCGAGACGCTTTGCCGTTTTTGGAGCGAGGCGCCTTGGCATCATTCAATCCAACTCGATATCTGAAATTGGCCCAGTGCTGTTTAGTGCTGGGGGACGAGGAGAGTTTGAAGAAGGGGGTGAAGGCTATTCAAATGGCGCTGCAATTTGACAACATTGGAGAGCCAAACCGTTCGGCTATTTTGACTTGGATTAAATCGGGGGATCCCATTTTACATGAGACCTTTGGTGAGTTGAGAATGAAGCAGGGGCTCTTCGAGCGCGCTATTTTGCACTTCATGAGGGCGGCGAAGTTCGCCATGATTCCTGATAAGAATCAATATTTGGCGAAGAGAGATCGTTATTGGTTGAGGGCGGCGGAAGCCCACCTTCAGTTAAAACTCAATGATGAAGCGGCTTTTATCCTTCAGCAATTCGCTAAGAATAACACTCCAGCAGCCGCTGTGGCGCGTAAAATGCTGGGGATGAAATGATTCCGGTTTTTCGTTGATACAATTGAAAATCTTAGACTAAATTGAAGGCACCTATGAAAAAAGTATCTGTCCTCGCCTTTGTATTGTTGCTCTGTATTTCTGAAGTGTCAGCTCAGGGTTTGACTCGTGAAGAGAGGGCTCTTGCAGACAAGATTATTGAGCTTGAGAAGTCTAAGCAGGAGCTGGTCGGGGTCGCGGTAGCGTTGATTAAAGACAATAAGATCGTCTACGTGAAGGGCTTTGGTCATGAGAACAAAAAGGAGCAAATCCCGGTGACTGGAAAGACCCTTTTTCGATGGGCGTCTATCTCTAAGCCGGTGACTGCGGTGACTGCGCTTCAATTGTGGGAGCAGGGACTCTTGGACTTGGATGCGGATGTCCGGGATTATGTGCCGGAGTTTCCGAAGAGGCACGGCAAAATTACAACGAGGCAGCTGCTTTGCCATCAGTCGGGCATTGTTCACTACTCGAATGGCCGGGTTATTCGGACGAAGCGAAGCTATAAGGACGCTCATCCATTTAAGAATGTCATTCATGCGTTGGATCGTTTTAAGGACTCGCCTTTGGTGCACAGACCGGGAGAGAAGTTCGCGTATACGACTCATGGCTATATTTTACTGAGCGCCGTTGTCCAGAGAGCGGGGAAGAAGGCCTTCGCGGCTCAGTGTCAATCTCGGGTGTTTTCAGTGTTAGACATGAAGACTATGCGGCCTGATTATCAATGGGAGAAGATTCCTCATCGGGCGGTCGGTTATAGAAAGACCTTGGGAAAGATCACACAATCGACGAATACTGATGTGAGCTGGAAGCTTGGTGGTGGTGGCTTTGTATCGAATGTGGAGGACCTCGGGAAGTTCGCTGTTGGGCTCATGACCGGTCAATTATTGGAGAAGAAGAGCGTTGATATGGCCTGGCAAGCGCAGAAGACCTCTTCGGGGAAGAGGACTCGCTATGGCTTGGGTTTCACTGTTTCTGGTCGGGGCAAAGATCTAAAGGTTGGTCATAGCGGGGCTCAAGAGAAGACGAGAACTTACATGAGCTTTTATCCGAAGCGCGGCATTGGAGTGGTTGTGATGACCAATTCCGAATATGGCAAGCCTGGGCGTCTCTGTAACAAGCTCTGGGCTGTTTTTAAGAAGCCTGCTGCGAAGAAGAAGCTGTATTGAAGCCTTTCGCCCATGAGAATCCTCATTATCAGTGTATAAAGGCTTATTACGCGGGGAAGATCGCGGCGAGGTCTCAGCGTCCCTATATTCAGCATATTGATGAGGGCCTTGAAATCATGATGCGCCGGGGGGCGTGCGTGGTAGCTATGGAGGCCTTTTGCCTGCACCCGATGGTTCAGGGGGATGAGGATTTGAGGCAGAGTTTTGGTTCGGAGGATCTCTTCGGGGCTGATTCTCGGTGGGACTGGGAGCCTCGGGCGTTGATTTTGGCCATGGAGTATCGCCGGGTCGCCAATGCCTATTTATCGGGGCGGTGTATTGACTCTATTTCAGAGATTCAATTGAGTGTGTTGCCAGAGGTTCAAGAAATGCTTGTGGCGGATAAGGTTCAGAATCGCAAGGACTTTGAGCGCTATCACCAGGATCATCCTCGCCACAAAGAATTGACAGAGTATTTCCAAAATTGGCTGAGGCGCTTAGAAATTTCAGAATCTGACTATCTCATGCTTATCGACGGTCTTTAATACTGGGCTTCATCGTTCACTTTTTAGACGTGTTTTTTAGCGAACGAATGACTTGGCCCCAAACTCCAGGAGCAACGGGCCATTGCCCTTTCGCTGCGCGGGCTACAAAAAACTGGGTTAGGGTGTTTAGGAGCGATTTCGACTGTGTTCCTCTTAAGCTGGGATGATCGAAGCCGAGAAGTCGATCGGCGACGAGGAGGGCGTCGGCGCTTGATTCGAGGTTGATGAGAGTTCCCCCGAGGCTGTCCTTATTCCGGGCGTTTAACGCGAGACGGAGGCTTTGTTCCAGTTCGCTGTTAAGGGGATCATGCTTGGGTAAGACGGAGCGGAGGCGTATCAGTCCGCGGACGAGAATGTAGTGATAATTGGCCCGAGCGTTATGGGGGTCGAACCAGCGGCCCTTTCTTGGGCCCTTTTTCAATTGACCTGGAAAGACACCGAAGAGGACTTTGGCTTTGGCGGCTTTTAAGAAGGCTGGGTCATTGTTTTCTCGATAAGCTTCCGCGAGCAATTCGACGCCGTGAGAATTGTAGTTCCAGTTAGGGACGTGAGGCCGTGTGCTGGCCCATTTTGCAGCCTTCAAGGCAGAGCTTCGGTATTTCTTGTCGCCGCAGGCACGGTAGAGTTCGAGCATGGCGACGCCACAGAGACCATTGTCGAATTGTAATCCTCCGATATCGAGGCCAGTATCATCAATAAACCAACCATTGTGAATGACTTTATTCAGGCGATTCTCGGCGATGGCTTTTTTACGGGCTCTCTTGCCAATCTCAAAGACCTTGCCGGTCCCTTTGAGGCTTGCTGGGAATGGGTAGAGGCCGGCTCCAGCGCTCTTTTGCGCCCAGATTAGGTAGTCACCGGCGTCTTTGGCGAGGGCCAATAGGTCTTGGGGATTGTTGCAGCCGGCTTCTCGTGTGGCGAGGCAGCCTGTGATGACAGAGGCGATTTCTCGGAGCTTGTGGGTGGACTGGGTTGGATCTTCGCCAATGCGCCACCATTTGCGGGCCTTGAGGGTTTTGAGGACTGGGTCGAAGGCCCGGGTCAGTTGTGCTTGAGTGGGGCGAGGTGCGTTTGCCACGGGGTGTTTTGGGTCAGGAAGCTCTGGGAGTCCCGCCCAATCCCCCAGAAGCGCCTTGCAACGTTCTGTGACTTGCGCCAGGGCATTCCGGTCCCGGCTTTGTTGGGCGGCGTAGAGGCGCTCGTAAAGAGGTTTGAGCTGTTGTTGGAGTTTCTTGTTGGTTTTGGGGGGAAGGGAGGACCCTTGTTTGGATTCATCGGCTTTGCCGAGCTTCTTACGGAGTTCTAAGATGGTTTTGTCGAGGGCTTGGGCGGCTCGCCGTATCTTTCCAGCTTTGGCGAGCTGCTCAATCTCTTTGAGGCGCTTCTCGAGAGCGGCGGTGCTTTGTCCTTGCTTTTGAAGTTCCTTGCCGAGGCGCTTAATGACTTTGACTCTGGGGGCGAGGCTGTCCCGGCTTTGTTTGTTTTTCTTTGTGAAGGCGAGTAATTGTTGGCGTTGAGCTTTGCTTAGTTGTTGATTGATTCTGATCATGGTCACGAACTGCAATTTTTTCGCGGCGTTTTCCGCAGTCAGTAATTTATCGGCCTGAGCGGAGATTGTTTCCTCGACGAGGGGGTAGTCTTTCAACAGCGTTATGAGTTTTGCTTTCTCATGATTGAGGCGTTTTTGTAAGGGTTTGTATCTTGTTTTGGCGTCTTCATAGATGCGTGTCATCGCGTCAAATTGGGAGTCGGTCAATTTTAGTTCAGTTCTCTTGGCGGCGATGACTTTGGGGTCGGGGAGGTAGTCTCCAATGTCGTCGCCCCTTGCTCTTTCCTGGGATCCTGTGAGAACGAGGACCAGGGTGCATATTGGAATGAAAAGACGTTTCTGGAAGGGAGGATTCATGGTTTTCTCCGGGGTTGCTTGCTTTCCTATGAGTGCTGCGCGCGGCGACGCTATATGACAAGAGTGTCCATTCTTTTTTAGAGTTTTGGCAAAGAGTCGCTTGGGCTTTGCCAGTCATCGAGTTGTTGTTCGATTTCAGCATCGAGAATGGATTTTTGGGGGGCGGGGGATTTTGCTTTTGAGGCATCGCATAGAGGAATAAGACGAGTAGTAGAGCGGTCATTGCGAGGACCCCCCCCACCCATTGTAGATTGGGGGCAGGAGCTGTTTCAGCGGTCGAGGCGGAGGGTATGACGAATTCAGGCTTCGAGGCTCTATCGGCATTTTTTATCTGCTTGAAGAAGTCTTCGATGGCCGGTTCATTGTCGGTCATGATGGGATTCTTTCTTTGATTGGAGTCTTGTTCTAAGGGCTTCTTTGCCGCGATGGTAGTGGGTCCGAGCGGATCCGAGGGAGACCTGCATTATGAGGGCGGCCTCTTCGAGGGTGAGGTCTTGATAGAAGACGAGGTGGAGTGTTTCTTGTTGTCTTGGGGAGAGGGTTCTCAGGTGGCGTTGCAGGGTTTCACGAAGTTCTCGGTTCTCTAAATTCGAGGTGGCGGAGGAGTGGACAATTGGATCTGTGGAGGGGAGGGACGGGTGATGTTTGTTCCACCGTTGGAGGTCTCGTTGTTGTTCTTTGACGGTGAAGCGAATAATGCCAAAGAGCCAGGTGCGGACGCTGGAGTCATTGCGAAAGCTCTGGGCTTTCGCGAGAGCTTTGCTATAGGCAATTTGGAGGGCGTCTTCGGCGAGGCCGAATTGACCGTCACTGCAGCAGAGGGCCCAGCCCCAGCTGTCGCTGTGGAGCTCACGAAGTTGTTGTTCTAGTGTCTCTCTATCCAAAGGATGGTATCTCTCTTTGAAGATAGGTGAGGCTTCTATGTCTGTTATATGACAAGAAAATCGAAATGTCTCCGAGCGAAGTTTTTTTGGGGTGGCTGGCGGGTCTTTGGGCAGGGACGGGGTTGCCTTGAAATGGATCCTGGTCGCGTTGAGCTTTGGAGTCTTAGCAGAAAGCTGAGAGAGCGCTGGCGAGCTTGGCCAGGCTTTGAGGGCGCTGTTTGGGATTGACCTCCAAGCATTGACTGACCAGTTCCGAGAGCGCTTTAGAGCCGGACTGTTCGGTTCTAAGGGGAGTTTCGCAGCCTTTTTCGAGGGCGAAGCACAGGGCTCGTAGAGATTTCGTTGGGAAGGGCCACTGGCCTGAGATCATTCTGTAGAGGAGTTGTCCAATGGAGAAGATGATGCTGCGTTCCGATAGGAGTTTGGCGTTCTCTAGTATCTCTGGGTTCATTGACAGGGGATCGACGCGAAATTTTGAGTCGGGATTCCCGGCGTAGTGAGTCGATTGAAGTGGCTTTGGGACTGTTAGAAGAGTGGATGGATGAGTTTTTAGTAATCCATCAGAATTAATGAAGATCTCTTCTTGGGAGAGCTTGGGAGGGGTGTCGAGGTGAGGAGTGAGAGCTTGAACGGCTGAAATGAGTTGGAGGGAGGCTTGGAGGGCGTCGGAGAGGCGGAATTGCTTTTGTTCGCTCAGCCATTGTTGGAGAGACTTACCTTGGAAATATTCGAGGGCAAAGTAGTACCAGCTGTCCTTCACTCCCAATTCGTAAACAGTCAGAATATGGGGATGGGTCGAGGGTTTTGAGGAGATGAGTTTTTTATAGCTTGGAGCGAAGTCTGTGAATTGACTGACTCTCGGAGGGATGACATAGAGTTCGACCCAGTGCAGTTGGCTTTGATGTTGTGCGAGATAGACGCGGCCTTCGGCATCCCATTGACGGAGTCGTGTTTCGATTCGATAGTTTGGGATATTCAAGTCATTCATGGGGTCAGTTTAGCCAGAGTCCTCGACTCTTTAAAGCTCCTTTCTCACTTCAGTGCCTTATTTACCTTGGTTTTCTGACAGATTTTGTCAGTCCTGTCAATTTTGGGGGGAGAATTGGTCGGAGATGCCATGTTTCAGTGTTGGTCCAAGTTTTGCTGAGGGCATTCTTGCTTTTGTCGACCCTTGTTTTGGGGATTTCCTGTGACATTGATTCTGCTCAGTTGCAAGGCGTGTGGCGACGTCTTGAAGGACTTTGGATTTGCTGCGGAGAAGCTGTGTGATGATTGTCGCCCACGGAATTTTTTGAAGCCTCTGACGCGTTGTTTAGTGGGTGGCTTCCGCTTCATTGTGGCGGGCGTTCTTGTGGTCCTCTCCTTGGCTTGCCTTGAGGGCTTTATGACTTATTATCAGCATCAAACTTGCACGCGTTCGAGAGGGCAGTTTGAGTGGCTGCATTATTTTGTAAATGCTCTGTTGGGTTGGGGTCTTTTGGTGAACTATTTCTTTGTTGAGTGGAAAGGTCGGAATGGAGCCATCGATCGAATTGGATTTTGGGTGGGTTTAATCACTTGGCAAGTCGTCGCGCTATGCATGTTTTGGGGCGTGACATTTTAAACCAGAGGCTTCTTTTAAGTGTGATCTTTGGTCGTCGACAGTTTTTCAAGAACTGGCCATTCTTGACTGATTTCCTTGAGTAAATTCTTAGCGTTGGGGCGACCGTAGAATTCAACGGCGAGGCGCCGAGGGTTTTTGATATTGACGGGGCAGTGTTTCCAGGCGGATCGTACTGTGCTTTCTCGCTCTGTGAGTCCAAGATAGTCTGATTCCCGAGCAAGCAGAGCTTCTAATGCGAGATCAAGGTCTTCGTTCAATTCAATTTCTAAATATGTTTTCCAGCTATGTTCTTTTGTTTTGCTTCCGTTGTGTCGGCGGGAGATCTCATGGACTTTGTGTTCTCTGAGGCTGGCGACTTCAGCCTTATCGAGGGCAAGGATGGTCAGGTCTTCTGGAGGGAGATGACCATTTCGATAGGAACGAAAGTGGAGGTAGATGTTTGAGGGGGTGACTTTGATGAGCCAATTTGTCGAGGCGAAGCGCTTTTTGAGATCGGCGATGAAGATGAGCAGGAAGAGTGTGATAACTCCGGCGACGCCATAGAGAACCCCTGGGGGCAAATCGACCTTTGGGGATTGATATCCGCCTTGGTAGGCAAAGTAATAGAGTCCCGCTGTGGCGGCGGAGGCGAGGGATAAGAAAAGGATCCAACTCGCGATAGGTTGGCGGGAAGAGTGCCCGTGTTCATAGGGGTCCATGGCTGCGGCGTTGATGATCTTCATTGGGTCTCTTTCTCTCCCGGATAGTGGCGCACAAAATTTTATCTGATTGGGACGAAGAAGAGTGTGTTCGGTTCTTTTTAAAGTTCGTTGAAGCAAGCTTTTAGAAGATACGCGACCTGTGAGCTTTCGGCAGCGCAGGGTTAGGAGTGGGGTTTTAGGTCAGGGTGGCGTAGGGTGAATGGTTAGCTTTGACTTATGAGGAGCGTCTATGTCTCTGGAGCTTGTTAAGAGAAGGCAATTGTTGGATTCTGAGGATCTCTTGGCCCAGGCCCGAGTTCTTATCGAAAGGACGAGGCTGGGGACACTCACTGGGGAGCGCGTTGGGGCGGCGAGTATGGGGCATTGTCTGGCGCGGAGCTTGGGTGTTAAGGCGGTCTCATTGGGGTTGAATCAGAGCTACCGATTGTTGAAGGATGTCGAGAAGAGGGCTTTTATTGGAGATTGCTGCGAGAGGCTGTCCCTGCGCTATGACAATTTTCAATTCAATAGCGCCCTCGGGATAAGACCGTGGAGCTGCTTTGATGGTTGTTTGAGTACGCTTCAATATCTTTCAGCAGAGGAACAGTGGACCTATGCCTGGGGATTGGATGACGAATCTGCGGCGATTGTTGAGAACGCTGGACGGATGTTGTCGAGGCTTGAATCACTCATGGGAGCGGACTGTTCTTTAGAAGATGATAGCAGTGCTTTGAAATTTTGTGAATTGGTCCGTTGGGCGCTCTATTTCATGGATGAGAATGAATACAACTGGCAAAAGGCGCGGCTCTCAGAATATCTAGTGCACGGATTAGAGACCTTTCATCCTCACGCTCACCTTCACCCTCTTGATCTTAGTGAAACCGTTATGACGCCTTGGACTCTTCAGTCTTTTTCAGTTGAGCGATAGGTTGAGACGACATCGACAATGTACATAATCAATCCTGTCATTATCTTGAATCGCATTTCGACCTTGTCTGAGGACACGGTGACGCCGTCGATATATTCAATGCTCTCGAAGAGGTCTTCCTTCAATTCCATGGCGAGGTCAGGATGGCCATCGTGGAGTTGAACAAAGTGTTCGGTCATGAATTGTTTAAAGCGATGAAATTTAGCGGAGCCGAGGACCTCTTCCATAACTGGTGCGAGGGATTCACGGTGTAGCAAAGTGATGGAGAGCAGTCCTCCGACGTTGTCAAACAAACTGTAGTATTCCTCTGAGGGAGAGAGTTCAATAGCGCGTTCGCAATAAAGAATGCCTATTCTTGCGGCTGTATAACCGACAAGGGCGGCGACTTTGAAGAAGGTGATGAGGGCGAGGGTTTCTTCCTCGATTTCGACTTCCTCAGTTTCAGTTATAAAAACATCGGACTTCCAGCTTTCCGCGGCTTCTGTCTCCGTCTGTCCTTCGTAGAGATCAACCAGGCTTAACAACGCGGGATAAACGTCCTTGAGTTTTGACAAGGCTTCGCTCACAAGGTCAATCTGTTCGTGTTCATCCCGGCCCCTGGTATTCTTGAGGTCTGCGAGGGCAGAGTCTAGGAGACTGAGATCACTCATGGTGACTTCGAGGCCCATAGATTTGAATGAATGACGAATTTGAAGCAGGGACTCTTCAATGGTGGAGATGGTCTGCTCCAGAGCGCGTTGGTCCATCGAAGTCTCCAATTCAGGGTGGGGTTCTGGGCGTGATTTCATTGTCGCACAGACTCCGGATAGAGTTCTAGAGTCACGACTTTCGGAACTCAGTCTGAGATCCTGAGTGCCAGGTTGAGTCAGCTTTATTGCAGGGTTTCGTTTTCTAGTTTCACTGGATTGACTCGCAAAGATCGGAGGGTGTCGGGTCAAAAAATATTTGTTTCAAAGTGAGAGCAGTCAATGTTGATAGTGATTGTCCTTTAGGTCAGAGCTTCGCGTCGGGTTATCCAGGAGTTTGGGAGGCTCTCTGCTATCGCGGTGAGGGCGACAATACTGCCGACAATGGCGCAGGTTGTATCACGATCCCCCAGGGCGGACACGGTGCTCCAGAAGGCATCTTGGTAATTGTCCAGGTGTCTGGCGGCGCACCAAAGAGAAAAGGGGACAGTGTCTGGGGCTGTAATCTTATGGCCATTTCCTAAGGCTGAGACCGCGGTCTCAATTCGATATTCAAAGGGTAATCTCCGCGCACGGACTAAGCCGCCTCTCACGTCACTCTCTGGGCATTGATCAATGACGAAGTCAATCATGTCCATGCCCTGCTTGGGAGTGGCTTCCGGATTTAAACAAGCCCAAGCCGCCGCCAAGGCAACCGCCAACGCCCCAACTTGTCCCTCTAAATGGGAGTGAGTGACTTCGGCGGATTTCTTGGTTTCTTCAATGAGGAGGTCGAGGTCTTTATGAAACCAAGCTCCAAGAGGGCCGACTCGCATGGCCGCGCCGTTACCCATGGATCCCATTCCAGTGGAGCAAGTTGACGCCAGTCACCACCCTCCTGGACCTTAGAGAGAATGCCTCGGACAGTTCCTCCGTAGCCCCTATTGGGCTCGGCGGTGTATTCTCTGGCCATCTCCTTCACAAAGAAGTCCTGATTCACATGATCATGTTCTTCCAAAGTTCTCAATAGGGCCCGAGCCATAATGGTGTCGTCGGTAAAACACCAATTTCCCTGAGGGAGTTGACGAGCATGTATTTTGGCCCTCATTTCCTCAGTGGGTCCAAAATATCGCTCTCCAAGGGCATCCCCGACAGAGAGGCCCTCGAGAGATTGTTTTGCAAGTAACTTTGCTTTGGTTGTCATGGCGTGTTGGTCTCCTCTCTTCCAATTATAGACCGAGTAAGAAGAAAGGACTTTTTGCTCAGAAATCGCAAACGAATACGAAATTTTTCGGGGTCGCCCAGAGTTGACATTGGGGTCTCTGAACGAAGAAAGCCCTGAGTGGCTTGTGGGCCAATCAGGGCTTAATCTTGCGAAGGATGAAGGCGCTGGGGATCGAACCCAGGACCTACGGATTAAAAGTCCTGGCTGGCCAGATTTCGCGAGACCCCAATAAATATGATTCCTGGCTTTTAGCTAAGTGTTTTACATGCATCAGTGGTTTCTGACTTATTCAGGCTTGCCTTCACTTGCCCTGGATTATACCCTGAAGCGTGTACTGAAGTGTGTACTCGTTTTCGAAGTTTTCAGAAAGACGTGTAGGGATGCCACAGCCAAAACGACCGGCAAGGATCGTGAAGTGGAAAGGGAAGTTCCACCTGTTTTGGACAGATCACAAAGTGGGTAAAAAACGGCGAACGCTCTGCGAATCTCTCGGTGCTAGAAATCGGGAGCAGCGAAAAGCTCTGGAGCAAGAATACCGGAGCAAGGAGCTGGCGGATGCAGCCGAGGTTCAACGCCGTGGTGGTCATCTGGCGTACAACTGCCTGGTGGTGAAAGCCTTTGACGACTATCTAAAGCACTTGGACAAACGCGTTGAAGTCAGGGAATCAAATCCCAAAGCCCGAGAAGG
>JARGOJ010001173.1 GCA_029210225.1 Planctomycetota bacterium | reverse complement strand
CTTGGTCGAGGTCGAGGCGCTGGTAAGTAGAGATCTCAATAGCTACAGAGACAAGCAACACATCGGAAGCAATGAGGAAGACAGCGATCATGATGGTCGGCGTTTGAGACGAGATCGCCCCCCAGTCGATTCCAGTGAAGGCTGGGAATTGCCAGAGGCTCCCCGAAGGAAAAGGACCCAGCAGCCATCCTGTCGCGCGGAGTTCGTCCAACGCTTGGCCTTGACTCCAAACCACCAAGTGAAAGAGCAGGACTCCGCCGAGGAGCATGCTGGAGAGAGTGAGGAAATGGGCGCGGTAGCGCATGACGACGAGCATGACGATTGAGAATATTAAGGCTGGGAGCCAGCGCCAGATCATGGCGCCGCTAATGAGAGCTTCGAGGTTCTCAATGCTGAGCTTCTGACCTGTGAGTACCGAGAAGGCCCCGACGATAATTAACCAGCCTGTACCGACCTGGAAACCACCAATCACAGGGTAGGGAAGAAAGCGAGTGAGATTTCCCAGGCGGAAGTGGCCAAGAACATAAAGGGAGAGTCCAGTGAGCAGGGAGGTGACGACCATGAGCATGCAAATGGTCGCGAGCACTTGCTCGGGAGATACCACTGCAGCAATGGCCGAGGCTGACAAGGCGAGGACAACGGCGGGCTTCCCCTGAGGGCTGGAGATGTTCCCCGAGTAGGAGCTGGCGAGGGCGTTCCAAAGCCCAAGCACGACCGCTCCCGCCAGGAACCAGCCGACGCCAAGGGGAATATACTCCGTCAGCCCCCCACTGAAGATGAGTCCAACGAGGGAGATCGTGAATATGGTTGTGATCATCCCTGAGATGAAGCCTGCTGAGATGCTCGCGAAAACGTTCTTAGGCTGGAGTTCGGTGAAGATGCTTGGCTTCGAGGGCTGAGGTGCGGCTTCCGGTGGGCTTGTGTTCATTGAGTCCTTGCTTGAGTCGTGGCGTAAATGAAGTTGACTTCGGCTTCTTGCCTCAAGATCGAGTGTGAGCCTTTATGAGACCAGGAAATGATAAAGGGCGCTGTCGGGCTCGGGCTTTTTTTCCTCAGCGTCAAAGTCGGGGACGAGCATAGGGACAGGACGTTGCCCGAGCCCTCGTTCAAGAACCCGATTCAAGACGAGGCCATAGAGCGCCGAACTCTTACCCACTACGACCCCAGAGACGAAATCGTTAAAGAAGATAGGCACGCAAACATCAGGACTCCAACGTTTCGTGTCGGCGATCTCCTTAAAATCGAGGGGACCATGCCCGAGCGAGAAGCGATAGACGTTGCCTTTTCGGCTCGTCCCCACCGCGAAGTGTTCTTCTCCTTGCCGTTCATAACGCAGACGAAATTGATCAATCGGACAAGAGTAATTCAAGGGGAGATAATCCTCGGGGAGCTTACGCACCGCTGAGTCAATATTCAGCTCTTCAAGCTCCAGAACTCCATCGTTGAAGGCTTCTATGCAAGCATCCCTGCGGTTGAGCCAGGTATTGACGATATGGTGCACGGCCCCTCTGTTGATGAAGTCGGAGAGTAGATAGGAGGGGATTTCATAGCCCATTTCACTCATCAAGAGCCGGGTGATGGAGAGGTTGATGTCGGCGAGACTGACTCGGCCTTCTTTTAGGAACAACTCTTTGAGGCGTTCATATCTAGGAAGGACCGTCTCTAAATTGGCGACGCTTTGCTTTAGATATTCTCTGAGCTTGTGGATGGCGGTTTCTCTTGTCGCTAGCTCGCTGGTCACAAATCGTGATTCAATGTGCCTTGAGGCTCGAACTTTCACGACTTGGAGGGTGCCGACTGTTTGTGGGAGGGGCCAGTTGATTGTCGTGATGGCTTTCTCAGACCCCGAGCGATCAGTGTCGGCGCAGAGAAAGAAAGGCTTGAGTCCTGGTCTTTGCTTGAGTTCGTGGAGAAGGCGCATCTTGCTCGTGACCGAGTGGCGGTAGTCGCAATAGAGTTGTTGTCCAGCCCAAATCACATGACCCTGGCTTTGCTCCTCTGGCAGCATGGGACACGGGGAGCAAGGGCGAAGTTCAGCTTCAAAGGCTTGGAGATCAACAAAGACGCCTCGCTCTTCGAGGTATTCCCGATCTTTCGGGTCGTTTAAGAGGGCGGTGAGTGATTTCATTGTCGGGGCTCCAAGGCAAAGGGAGCCGGTGTTGTTGGTTGTCCCATGGCGAGGTCCTGATAGATCTGAATGTATTGGGGGATGATTCGGGCTGAGTCAAAGTCGAGGGCTCGCTGGCTGGCGAAGTCTCGAAAGGACGTCGTAGCTGTCGAGTCGCTGAGCAAGGCGATGGTTTTTGAAACGGCGTCTTCAATAGAATCTGGGGAGTAGAGGAAGCCGGTCCGGCCGTCGATAATGACCTCTGGCAAGCCACCAACACGGGGCGCGATGACAGGAGTGCCGCAAGCCATAGCTTCGAGAGCGGTCATGCAGAAGCTCTCATATACGCTTGAAACAAGAAGAGCATCTCCCTGACAGAGAATCTTCGCGACATCGAGTTGGAGACCAAGCCGTGTCACTTCAAGAAAAGATGACAAGGACAATACGACCAGCTATGCTTATGATCATAGGAATAGGAAGATCACCGAGACCCGGTGCTCATGCC
>JARGOJ010000089.1 GCA_029210225.1 Planctomycetota bacterium | reverse complement strand
AAGCTCCTTAGATAAGGATGCTTCGGTTCACATTGAGCTTTGCGAGATGGTGCTGGAACGCTGTCGCAGGAGTGTGGAGCTTGGCAAAGATGTGGTCGTGCTGATCGACTCTTTGACTCGCATGGGCCGGGCCTTCAATATAGAGAAGGGTAAGAGCGGGCGGACTTTGTCGGGAGGCTTGGATGCTCAGGCGATGCAGAAGCCTCGGGAGATCTTTGGCGCGGCGCGATCGACGGAGGCCGGGACCTTAACCATCATCGCCACAGCCCTTGTCGATACGGGCTCTCGCATGGACCAGGTGATTTTCGAGGAGTTCAAGGGCACGGGAAATATGGAGTTGGTCTTGCGCCGAGATTTGGCGGATCATCGAATCTACCCGGCGATAGACATCCGTGAGTCGGGGACTCGTAAAGAAGAGAAGCTGCGAACCGGGGAAGAGTATGATCGCGTGAATGCGGTCCGACGGATGGCCTTGAAGGGTAAGCCCATGGGGGCGCTTGAAGGATTATTGAAGCAGCTAAGGAAGACGCAGAACAACGCGCAGTTCCTCATGAATTTGCCGCTCTAAGAGCTTTGACTGCGTTGCGGTCTCGCTGGCGGATTTTGGTGCGTTTAAAAAGAAGAAAGGGCTCATCTGGTAAACCAGGAGCCCTTCCTTCAATTTTCTGGGGGTTGAACCGCTAAGGGTCCGTCGACGCTCAGGTCGTCAACCCCCTAAAATTGTCGTGTTTGTTCACTTACGATCACCTCCTTTCTTGATGGGTTTCTCTCGGCCTTACCAAATCTCAAGACATCCTAATCTTCGAAGTTTGGGTCCGAGAAAAGGGAAACGTCCACGCCACGTTCGCATGGATATAAAAAAATTGATGTGTTTTGTTTTGATACAGAAAAGACGACCGGCTGTTTTTCTTAACCATTGATAGTTGCTCTTCTTATGAGAGTTTCGTCTTTGGTGCTGCATTCACCTTAGCCCAAAGTTTCCGACTTCGCACCCCCATAGACGCCTTTTTGCGGGTTGCTTGTCATCTTTTTCTCGACATTCTCCTCTAAGCCATATTTCTAGGGGGTCTCCGGCGGTATTTTTTTTGCCAGAAAAATGATCTTCAGCAAAAATCTTGTCGTAAGAAAATTGGCGAGGTTCTCACGACTTCCTTTTGCGCAGGTCCTGACGCTTCGTTTAGACTGTGCGCCGATTGGACTAGTTGTTAATGGGGCTAAGAGATGGAGTTTGACGGGGATAAGCGGCTGCACTTTATCCATGTATGGTTCTTTCCGTTCATGGCCATTTTCGTGGCCTTTGCGGTCAGTTTCCTGTTCTTCATGGGCATCGACTACCATGGAAGTTCGACAAACGAGAGCTTCTTTGGCTTGTTTTGGCTCACCGAGAAAGACGCTGCTTCCAATATCCTGGGTTCTGTCGCCGAGGTTGTGGCGGCGATTCTGGGGATCGCGATCACGGTTGTGGCGATCATCGTGGAGCTGGCGGCCAACCGCTATACATCACGGGTGACGGACTTGTTCATCCGGGACCGGGTCAACTTCTTCGTGCTCGGCCTCTTTGTGACGGCGACCTTGACTTGTCTTTGGACGGCCTCGTCGATTCACCAGGACTTCACTCCGGTGATGGGGGTGCGGTGGACGCTGTTCCTTATGACGGTGAGCCTCTTGGTCTTGCTGCCCTACTTCAACTACGTCTTCGAGTTTCTCCAGCCCAACAACATCATTAATCGTATCCGTCAGCAGGTCTTCGAGTCGCTGTCCAAGCTCAACCCGACGACTCTTCAAAAGAAGATCGACCAACGCAAAGAGTGGGTCATGACGGCGGCGGAGCAGATCACCGACATCGCCTTGAATTCGATCTTGCAGAAGGACCGGGGCTTGGCCATGGGGAGCACCCTTGTGCTTCGGAGCATGATCGTTGACACCCTGAATCTGAAGTCACAGATGCCTGACGGCTGGTATGAGGTGAGCGAGTATCAGCGGCGCAACCCCGACTTTGTGACCCTTAGCGAGCAGGGCATCCAAGATTTAAAGGATGGGAAGACTTGGCTTGAGTTTAAGATTTTCAAGCAGTTCAACCTGATCTTCGCTCAGTCTCTCAACAACCTCCGCGACTTAAACAACCTCATCGCTATGTGCTTTCGCGACATAGGAATTTCGGCGGATAAGAACGAGGACGATGGGGCCCGAGAGCTCACGATCAACTTCTTCAATACGATTATGCGTGCGACTTTGAATGGGAAGGATGTAAGGACCGGCTACAACGTGCTTCATCAATATAGGCAGTTCTGTTCCCACCTGATCTCGGTGGGGAAGCCAGACCTGGTCCTGAACATCTTTAGGTATCTGAAGTATTACGGCTTGTTGTTCGACTCGCGCGGAATGGGCTTCATCCTTGAGACCGTGGCCTACGATTTATACCGCTTGACGCGGGAGGCCTCTGACAAGGAGCTTGGGAACGAGCAGAAGCTCTTGGAGGTCTTTCTGGAGGTGGATCGCCCTCCCGACCCTGGATCGTCGGACAGGCACCTGCGGGGAGTTCGTAAGGCTCAGGCGATGCTCGCGGCCTACTATATAAAGACGAATAAGCTCGATAACGTGCGGCAGATTGCTGGGGACATGTCTGTGGAGCCTATGGATCGCTTGATGTCGATTAAGGACGAGATCCTGCAGGCCAAGCGGCAGTTCTGGGAGATCACCGACCGAGGAGTCAACTTCGACTTCGTCGAGCCGGACCTTCGCGACTCCTTGGTGATCTTCTTCGAGAAGTACGCGGCGGAGGCTAAGGGTAAAAAAGCTTCAAAATAGACAGAAGCCAGCTCTGAAAGCCCCATTTTTTCAGGGTTGGCTGAAGCCCACCCCGCGGAACAATCGCCATAAACAACCAAGAACAAAGAGCTTACAGCCAAGCGCCATCAAGAAAACGCCTTCACCAAGCCCCTAAACCATTGCAATATAGTGGCTTAGGGGCTTTTTAGATGGCGATTCGAGTCAAAGGCGCGATTTCGGCGAGACAGGAAAACGGCTTGTGAACAAGGTTTTTTCTTAGTTTTGTCGCATTATTCACATGAAAAGGCGAGACGCCGTAAGTCCTTAAGAATTACCGCTTACCGAGTGTTTTAGGGGCTTTGGTGAGTGTCTCAGACTTGTCTTTTGCAAAAGTTTCAAAGAAACATGACTTGCGAGGGCTGGAAAACAAGCCTATAAGCAGAGGACCATTCTGTTGAAACCCTTGTTATAAGGGCGTAAGATTCAATTCCAAACAATTAGGATGGGTGTCATTATTAATTGTTTTTTAGTTGATGCATCAACCTCGAAAATTGGGGGGCTATCGTGAATAAAGGTGAATTGGTCGAATATCTGTACGAAAACGGCGCTGCCGAGTCAAAAGCTGCTTCCGAGCGCATTTTGACAGCCGTTCTCGAAGCAATCAAAGCTGGACTTAAGGCTGATAGCCAAGTCCAATTGATTGGCTTCGGTTCTTTCCAAGTAAAGAAGCGGAAGGCTCGCAAAGGCCGCAACCCACGTACGGGTGAAGAGATCAAGATCAAAGCTTCGAAGACTGTTGGTTTCCGTCCCGGTAAAGGACTTAAGGAAGCTATCTGAGTTCTTCAGAATGTTTTGATTTAAGACAGCGAAGAGCGGAGTTTTCTTAGAAAGCTCCGCTCTTCGCTTTTTTTCGTTTCCGAGCTTTGGTCACAGCCCAAGGCGGCACTTCTTTCGGGAGCTTATCAATCACCCGAGAATCTAAAGCCAGGCCCCGATCAACCAGCCAAAAAGGCGCTTCATCCCCGGTCTTATTCAGCCCCGCCAAGCCAAGTCCCACGAGAATCTTGGCCCGCGACTCCAAATCCAAAGCCTCTTCCAACTTCGGCAAGAGCAAGAGGTAGCTAGCAAAGCGCTCGGTGGGTTTGTCGCTGTCCTTAAACAGAATGAAGACTAGCTGCACCAGCTCTTCCTGGAGGGCTCTCCGAGCCTTAGACAGCCTCTCACGGACTTCCTTCTCCATGCCCTTGAGACCCTTCGCACGGGTCAGCACTTCCAAGTTCGACAAGATCCGTCGTATCGAGCTGCGCCGGGCATCTGGTGGGGCGTCATTTTGCCGATCGTTCCAGCTCTCCTCCACCAAGGTCAAGGCCCGAATCGACTGAGACAGGACATAGCGGTTCCCATAGGACTCCATCTTATTCCCTTGAGGGAAGGGCCAAAGAACGCACTCGTCGTCCTCGGACAAAGCCTCGTCCTCGATTTCGAGCTTGAGCACAGCCTTACAAATAGGATCGTCAAAGACCTTCTGCCACTCCTTCAAATCCAAGCTTGTCACTCCGCGGCCCTTATAAGAGAGGAAGAGAAGCCGGGCGACCATCTTCTGTTGTTGGATGCGGCTCCAGAGGCCTGCTCCGACGTCTCTCGCGGTTTCCAGGCCGGCGATGAAGCGCTCTCTACGAATGGTGAGGCTCTCTGAGCTGACGACGGCCGCGCTCACGGCGAGCATATTCATGGCTTGACGGTGGAGGGTGAAGGACATGGAGGATACTTGGGCGACGGAGTCGAAGGCTTCTTTGTCGAGAGGAGGATAGGGAGCGATTTCGGTGACGAGGATGAGGGTGGCGGAGTCGATGGCGGCGACGGCTTGGTCGAGGACGCCTTTTTTGAGGGCGCGTTGTCCAACTCCGGTGAGGGCTTTGACTTCTTCGACCTTGACTTGGAGTTCAAGCTTTTTGATGCGAAGTCGCTCTTCGAAGCTCGGCTTGATGACTTTTGGTTCAGGTTTAGGCTCGGGGGTCACAGGTTTTGAATCGGGCTTTTTATCGGGGTCGGGCTTTTTGATGGGTTCGGGTTTCTTGATGGGTTCAGGTTTCTTGAGCAGCTCTTCGAGGAGCTTCTTGTTCTCTTCGGTTTCTTTGGTGACACGCACGGGGTCGACTTGATGCCGTCGGAGCTTGGTGAGTATCGCGAAGACATCTTTAAACAGGCGATTGACCATGGCGGGGTCACGGGGTTTGGGGAGGAGCTTGGAGCGGCGGAGGGCGATGCGCTTGAGGATGTCGTAGCGGTTGAAGATTTCGAAGGTCGGTGTGTATCGAAAGGTGATTTTCCCCGGGGGTGGGGGGAGCTCTTTGAGTTTCTTTTTGGGGACGACCCCAACTCGGACGTTGATGATCTTATAAAGTTTGATGGGCCCGTCGGTTTTCCAGTTGGCCCGGGCTTTGAGGAAGTGTCCGATAGCGCGAGCGGGGTCGTTATCGCGGATGCCTTCCTGATAGGCTTCCCAGGCCCGATCCCGTCGGGTGTTTTCTCCAAGCTGCTCGTCGGTGGCGTATTGAGCCTGAGCCTGGAGGGGCAGAAAGAGGAGAAAAAGGAAGAGCGCTATTTTTTTCATTTGAGGACGACACCATATCGAATCTTGAAAGTCCTAAGACACAAGATAGAATAGCACTTAACGCGCACCCATAGTTCAACTGGATAGAGCGTCGGCCTCCGAAGCCGGATGTTGCAGGTTCGAACCCTGCTGGGTGTATTAAGAATTTAAAGGCTTTCACCGGATTTGGTGAAGGCCTTTTTTCGTTTCGAAGTGAAGACGTCGGCGTTCGAAGCCAGATATTGCAGACGGTCGCCGCCCGGTTCGAACCCTGCTGGGTCTATCAAGAATTTAGACGGATATTGGCGAGAGCCGGTGTCCCTTTTTTCGTGTGTACGCGGTTTTGTACATGATACCTGCTCCCAATTTGTTTCACTCAAACTCTAAGTTGGCAAGCGAAAAGAGGACCCTGGGCTGGCCTAAAGGATCATTGGCTTAGATGCTGGTGCTCATCGGGGAGGAGAGACCTTGGTTCTTCTTGACGGTCCACGGCCTAAGCATGCTCCTTGCGGTGAGCGTCTATACTCAACCCTGTCAATGCAGCGAGGATCTAGTATCTTTGACCAATGTTGAAAGTAGCCTTTGAAGCAGACCTCATTAATTTGGAATGGAAGTCTTTCGATGTCAATTGTTGTCAATGCACTATGGATTGGTAAAGCCCTCTCGAAGTTAGAGTTCCTCTGCCTTTCATCTTTTGTCCAACATGGGCATCACGTCAATTTATTTAGATATAACAAACTCGAAAACGTCCCTGAAGGAATCCATGAGCAGGATGCTCGCGAGATTCTTGCTGAAGAGGAAATTTACACCTATCCAAATGGTAGTTATTCCGCGGTTTCGAATTTGTTTCGTTGGGAATTGCTCAGGCAAAGAGGCGGGATTTGGATCGATACGGACGTGATTTGCCTGAAGCCTTTCGACTTTGACCAAGAGTTCGTTTTCGGACATCAAGATTCAGAGACTATTAATGCAGCCATTGTCGGATTGCCCAAGGGTCATAAGATCGCGGTCGATCTTGCCTATTTGTGTCGCAATCCGAATACGTTCTTGCCTCACGACAAATGGAAAACAAAGAAGTTAAAGTTTATTCGCCGTTTTTTTCAGGGTAATAGACGGGACAATATTACCTGGGGTGAGGGAGGAGGCGTGAGAGGCTTTACGAATTATATTAGGCATAATAAATTGGATGGCCATGCTCTTCCTATCAGTGCTTTTTATCCGATTCACTTTTTGAAGTGGGAAGCATTTATAGATGGCTCTGTATCATTGAATGATTCGACGTTCAAGGACTCTTATGCTGTTCATTTGTGGCATGAGATGTTTCGGCAGGGTGAATTTGATAAGAATAAGCCTTTCCCGGAAAATAGCTTTTTGTATGAGTGCGAACAGAAGTTCCTTTGCGGACTTTGAGGCGGGCATATCGCGAGAAGTGATTCATTAATGCTGCCCGACAACTGTTCAGCGTGGGAAAGGAAACGACCTTTGAGAAATCCCAGCTGCTGCCCTGAATGTGGTGAACCGACCACATACATGAAACTCATTCCCAGGCCGCTCCAGGTTGGAGCTAAAAACCCTATTATCAAAACAGTCCATTGCTTAGCTTGCCTTTGGACAGAATACGATCCAGACGAGCAAAATTCATTGACCTATGAATTCGAATATCCAACAGATGAAGAATGACCGGGCTCTGTGAGCGCCGCTGAGAAGCTCGCCGGGTGTGTTAACTGAACATTGAAGAGAAATGTCTTTTAAAACCCGGGCTCCTGACTTCCAGTCGTCGTAAGCCACCTCTGACACATCATCGATCTGACCCTGACCGTGGAAGCTTGGGTCGCCCTTACACGATATAACGACATTGGTCTCTTCCGCTGGAGTCAGCGCAACGGTGACTCTGGCAACATGCGACGACGTCCCAGATAGACGCAAGAAACGTCCTTCAGCTTCTAGTGAGATTCGGTTCATTCTTGCTGTGCCCTTGTAAAAATAGCCTAAAACCAAATCTACGAATCATTGCTAGCTGCCTGTCAAAATTCAATCCTCTTATAGTAAGCGTTGCCAATACCCCCAACTTCTTTGATGACAAAGCCTCGCTTCTCTAAAACCCTTTTTAGCTTAGGGTTTGGATTGGCGCAGTTGATAGCATGAACAACCCACTCAACTGAAGCAAAACCGTGGTTCTTTGCATAGCGCTGAACCAACAGAGACAAGGTTGGAAGAATCCCCTCCCCTCCTCCGTCAATATGGGCCAATTCAACTGTCAGGATCGTTTCTGTCTTGCGAAACTCTCCCAAAATTTCAGCTGTTCCTGATTTGATAATGAGAGATTCCCCGACGAACACAAACGCCTCAAGTTCGCTTGCTTCCATATTCAAAATTTCATCAGTGGAATAACCCTCGATATCCACTCTTCGCTTTCCAGTCATCTGTGCTACCCCCCTCAGATCACTATTCACAAATAAATCATTCATACAATGAAACTGATGAATGTAGTAGTTTTACTGGCAACGATGGCAAAGAAAGATTGAAAGGTCTTCAAATACATCGAAGTCACCATCCCCAAAATCAGGAATATCAACTCCTTTCATTCGCGATCAACTCTCAGGGCCTCATCCTCTTTATGGGTCGAGTCATGGATCCCAGCGCCTAAATCAGAGCCCTCAGCCCGCCCAGAGAAAACACCTCAAAAACATCCCGAAACTTTGGAACTTACAGCGGGCCTATCGACACTAAGGACCTATCAGGCTTATCATATCGGCCAAAGACAGGGACAAGTCCGCCCCCATTCAACGGAGTCAACTTTTATGAATTCAAGAAGTCTACCGGTCATCCTTCTCCTATTCTCCCTGAGCGCCTGCACCAATGGTGGAAACAAAAAGGTCACTCCCCCACGGACAAAGAGAGCTCACGACCTCAAGCTTATCGAAGGCAACTCCGAATTCTCTCTGTCCCTCTACAAGCAGTTGAGCCGCGAGCCCGGGAACCTCTTCTTCTCCCCCTACTCCATCTCCTCCGCCCTCGCCATGACCTACAAAGGCGCCAAAGGCAAAACCGCCAGCCAAATGAAGAAGACCCTCTGCTTTCAATTGGAATCGGACGCCCTTCACAAGGGCTTTGCCGGGCTTGGAGACGATTTCGCGGACGCGGGAAAAAGGGATGACCTTGATTTAACCGTGGCCAACGCCCTTTGGGGCCAAAAAGGCTACAAGTTCTTGCCAGAGTTTACCGGCTCATTGAAGAAAAATTACCAAGCAGGATTTCAAGAGCTCGACTTCAAAGTCGCCACAGAACCATCGCGGAAGACCATCAATGATTGGGTCTCAAAGAAGACCAACGGCCTTATCAAGGACCTCTTAAAGCCAGGAATCATTAAGCCTGATACTCGTCTGGTCCTCACCAATGCCATCTATTTCAAAGGGCAATGGGAGACGGCCTTTACGAAGTCACGAACGGCCGACGAAGACTTCTATGTCTCAAAGAGCAAGACCGTCAAAGTGCCGCTCATGAATCAATCTAAGGAAGAGTTTAAAATTGCTTACGGCGCCGGTCTAAAAATGCTCGAACTGCCCTACAAAGGTCAAATGTCCATGCTCGTCTTACTCCCAGATGAAAAGGATGGCCTCGGCAAAGTCGAAGCCCAATTGAGCCCAGCCATGATCACAGAATTATTGAAAAAAGCGTATAAAACCGAAGTTCGCCTCGCACTACCACGCTTTAAACTGACAGAAGAGCTATCCCTGAGGAAAACTCTAACCGCCATGGGAATGCCCGTCGCTTTTGGCGCAAAGGCCGACTTCTCAGGTATTGATGGGACAAAAGAACTGAAAATCAGTGAAGTCGTTCATAAGGCCTTCGTCGACGTCAATGAAGAAGGCACAACCGCTGCCGCGGCAACGGCCGTCGTCATGGCCGAGAAAGCATCCGCAGCCGAATCATTTCGCGCTGATCATCCATTTATCTTTATCATTCGCGATCAATTGTCTGGAACCATCCTCTTCATGGGTCGAGTGGCTGATCCCAGCAAGTAATTCACGGGCGCGGAGACTTTCGCTGGGCTTGTTGTAGAAGCTCCTCTATCTCACGAGCTCGGCGTGTCGTCTTCCGCTTTAGGCAAAGTTCGCGTTCCACAAAAGGTCTATTGAAAATCCAAAGATGAAACGTCCTCAAGCAATAACACTCGCTCAACAACCGGCTCATGAGGGCCTGCTCAAGAAACGAAAGTAAGCGGCAAAACTCCGTTAAATCGACGCGAATTGAGGTCCCTTCTTCAGTGTCCCTGTGACATACACAGAATGACCCAAAAACATATCACCGTCGTCGAACCAAAACGTAAAGCCTCTAATGTCCAATGAAATAGTCCTTAAGCTCAATTTCTTACAAAATTTCTTCTTGCTGTATAGCTTCTCTCCATCCTCAAGCCAACAGTCATTTAGTACATGGCGTAGCTTCTTCGTCGCGTAAGCCTTAATAGTCTGGCTCCATTTCTTTTGATTTCCCCACAATTTTTTCGCGATCTTCTCCAGTCCTTTTAACTCGGCGCTTTCCTCAACACAAAAGGTAACAGAGACAGCCTCTCCGCACCAAACTCCAGCTCCCTCATAGTGATTGACCTGACGGTCCAATTTCATAGGACCAAACAATTGACTCACATGACAGACAGACTCCAACAACTTAGCACGATGACCATCAAACAAAGGATGAGCTTCGTGAACGTCCTTAATCTTCTTCAACTGGAATACCCCTGGATCGTCCGGAGATAATTGACCAGACAGAGTCACAATTGCCAACGGATCAATCTGATCCAAAGCCTTCTCCAACTTCTTCTTGGAAAGCAATTTCCAAATCGCCAATGGCTCCTCGATCATGGTCTCCTCATCTAAAGAGTAAGCAGCGAGAGAAAAATGCAAAGACCTTCCCCCCTCCTCTTCAAATCCGAAAGCTCCTGAAAAATCAATGATTCCTGTCAGTCTCATTTCTCATTTCGCCCTTCACGTCTATTGTCGTCATTTCATGACAACACCGCCCTTGGAGTCACCAAAATTAGAAAGAGCCGCCATTATCCGGCCGCTCTTTCAAGAAATACAAACTAAAGATTGAAATTTAGAACTTGGCCTTTTTCTTCGGCGCTTTCTTCTCTTCTTCCTTATCGGCCTTCTTTTCTTTCATTTCAGCGAGGAGTGTCTCAATGGCCTTGTCCATGCTTTTACCGCGAACACTCTTATAGCGAATCACGCCCTTAGCATCGAGGACATAGATGGTTGGCCAACCGGAGACGCCCCATTTTCTGGCGATGGGGCCGCGAGTGTTCCCACCATCCCAAAATGAACGCCAGGTGATGCCATTCTTCTTCATGGCTGTTTTGAGGCGTGCTTTCTTGTCGCTGTTAACACCGATAATGACGAAAGGATCTTTTGCATATTTCTTCACGAGCGACCGCTCGTGTGGGTACATAGCCCGGCAAGGCGGTCACCAGTCACCCCAGAAATCAAGAACAACAACCTTCCCTCGGTAATCGCTGAGTTTAAATTTCACTCCGTCAACATCTTCTCCTTCAATATCAGGAGCGACGCTGCCTATCTTCAATTTAATTAATTTGAAGAGCGCGTTGTTCGCCTGGGCGCCAAGCTTCCCTCGGCCAAAAGTTACATCCGCGTATTTCTCATTGACAGTCTTAAAGAGCGCCTCAGCTTCGGCGAGCTCTTCCTTTTTCCGACTACGAGCGAGGGATGACGCCAACATATAAGTCGCCGCCCCAACAGTCTCCGGCGCTTTGTTTTCTTTGATCACTTTACGAAAGAAATCCGCCGCTCCATTGACTCTCGAAGCGCTCCAAAACGCTTGTTTGACATCTTTACTTCCTGCATGATGAGTACCGAGTAAGCTCAGCGCTTTTTGCATTGCGACATAGGAGCGTGATCGAAGCACCGTTAGAAGCGCCTTGAAAGCCGCAGGATCTTTAGGGTTTTCTTCAGCGAGCGTTAAGAACTTAGCAGCAAACTGATTGCTAGGATTCATTTTCCGCATGAACGCGTAACGTTCATTCCGGTCTTTGATCTTCGCCAATCCTTCTCTGTACTTGCGATTCGCGTCACTAAACTCCTTATTCAAAGTCGCCAATTTTTGCGTTGCTGTCTCTTTGACTGGATCCTGGGCGGGGTCCTGAGCTAACGCTGTCATAGGGCACAATAGAATAAAGCTAAACGCAATGATTCTAATCATTTGATTCCTTTCGCATTCATTTAAACCAAATCACTTTGAATTGATCTAAACCCCTAGCGATTGTCTTGTCAAACGAATTCCATAACCAATGACTGAGGCCAATCAATCAAAGGAATCAATGTATATCCTGGGGAATAGCGCTCAGAGAACATGAACCACAATGCTTGAGCTGACACTTAGATGGAGTCAAGAACACTCTTCCAGGTCGCGAGCGCTGGATCGTCAAACAATATCAAGTGGATATTGCGAACATGCTGGGGCTTTAGCCACGCAAAGGTCTGAATGGCTTCGAGAATTTGAGACGCAGCCAGGGACATTGGAACCTGTCCAACACCGGTTCCAAGAGCCGGCAAAGCCATCGACTGCATTTTTCGCTCTTCCGCCTCCAAGAGAATTCGGAACATACAGCGTTGAATACAAACCGCGCCACCTAAAGCCGCGATGGCATGGGCAACATATTGAGCATTGAGCTTTCCAGCTCCCGTCCAAACGACGTCACCCATGGAAGCAGGCGCCGATTTCTCCGCTTCCTCTTCTATTTCATCGCCGCCCGCCTTTCTTAAAGCCCCAGCCACTCCAACATGCATTCCCAATTTCCAGTTTGCAGCGCTGACAATGACATCCACCCTCGCCTTTGCGATATCGCCTTTCGACAATGCAATGGTCAGATCGCCAAAGCGGGCGCTTCGCTCAGTTCGGTCGGTAAGCTGCGGCCTCGGCTCGACGATCATCATCAATTTCTTGGCGATTTCCTCAGTAGAACCCTGTCTCTCCTCCGGAATCTTCTTTAAAGCCTTGGACACAACAGAAAAGAAAAATGCTTCTTCGGGACTATCAGTCTCAGGGGCCCTGTAATTCGTCGTGGTATGCGCATGGGCGTGCTGTATCATATTCTGAGCTTTGAATGGGGGACTGCCCGTAGCGAGCATGTGGGCGCTTCCTCCAAGGGCATAGACATCTGTACGTCTGTCCGTCATTTCATTGTCCCACTGCTCCGGAGCCATGAATCGGGGAGTGCCTGCGGTCGGACCGCCATTTCCCCCCTCGGAGACAGCAATTCCGAAATCTCCAACCGCGCACTCACCAGACCCCTTCATAAAGAGATTGGCAGGTTTGACATCTCTATGAATAACCCCGGCCTGATGAATGGCGTGACGCCCGCGAGCAGCTCCACAGACAAGATCGGCAACAACCCCAATGGGTAAACGCCAGTTCATTTTATTCGTTCTCGACAACAACTCAGCGAGGTCAATCCCATCAACATAATCTTGAACAACGAAGGCCACTCCCGATTCAACTCCAGCATCAAGAGCGCTCACGATATTTGTCGAACGGACCCTGGCTGCGAGGTGGGCTTCTGAGAAGATATCAACATTGGGTGTGACCTTGAACGTCTTGACCACAAGAGACGTGCGAAGAACAGGATGGCTCGCAAGATAGGCTTCCCCCATGGCTCCGGCGCCGAGAATGCTGTGTATCACCAATCCACGAAATTTTGACCCTCGCTCCATGTCTCCCCACCTCCGTTAACAATTGACCCTAGATACAGATCTTACGAAAAACCCTCTGACTGGAGAAGTCAATGTAAGATCCTTCAACTCATTTCCGCTACGCAAATATCAAGCTCGGGCAACAGATCCCCAAGTCTGCTCACATGCTCAATCACGCCTTTGTAGTCCAACTCCAGGTGATTCAGTAATTCAAAGTCTGGCCAAAACCTGAGCTGGGTTTGATCATCCTCCAAGCAATCGACAATCTCAGTCTTTGAGATGGTCTTGCCCTCTTCAAAAACAAAGCTTGCCTTCTTATTCTGCCAAACAGAGGTCAACTCACAACGTGTTGACGCGACATTGATCGCCACAATAGGAACGATACAAAACGCCCCCTCGATCTCCCGATGACGTTTCGTATGGGCACACGCAAAGAGCTTCGTGAGAAGCACCTCTGCCACAGGAAGACCACTCCCATGAGTCAACAGCGACATTCCCGCCTCGTAGGACAGTGAGAACTTAGACTGATCTAACTCTATCTTCAACGACTGACAATGCCCATCAACGGCCTCATCAAATGCATGGCAAGACGCAGCAATCGGCAGGAAGCTCAACGAATTCGCTTCAAAGCAGTCACGGAAGTACATCCCTGGGCGCTTTCGAACGTGCTCGGCGCCAGTCATGACCTTTATCTGATCAAGATCATAATCACTCTCTTCAGGCATTCATTCTCCAGTTTTTTCAAGAATCGGAATCGAATTTTTATCCTTTACACAAGCCCTATTTTAACCGATGAGCACCCGATTCACGGCTCAATAACATCCAGCAAACACCAATAAAACAAAGGAATCAGGAGCATACCAACGGCGCCTCACAGGCAACTAAATCCGAGCATTCACGGAGGTCCCCGAGGCGATTCTAACTCCGCTCTGGCATTCGCAATAAATTCTTCTAATTGCTGGTCCAAACTGACTCGTGAATAGAAGTCAGCCAGCATCTCAGGACTGGGCATAGCACCCGCCACCTTGTAAAGCGGCAAGAGTTCGATCAGCGCCCCCTGAATCTGAGCGAGGACACGCGCCAAGTCACCCTCGATAAATCGATGTCCACAAGCCCTAGCTCCAAAGCCCCCGTAGCAGTGAGCGTAGGCCTGATAGAGATCTTGCCGGTCATCTCGGAGCTTCTTGACCGTCACAATGCAATGGCAGCGCTCCAGAGCCCGAGACCATGAATGATGAGCGCCCTCTCCAGAGTGCTCAATGACACCCTCGAGTTGATGGCGACGAATAAGCCGCGTGACGGCTTTGATAAGCTTGTGGGGAGAATGCCCCGAGAACTTCCCTTTGCTGCCCATAGACCGGAGGACTTAGGTGTCAGGGCATTCTGTCAGTCGGACTTAGGCTCTCGCCAATAAGCATCCCAGGAATCTATGTTAAAGAGAGTGACAACATTCTGGCCCTGACGAACCAAGTCAGCCAGCGCCTCAAAGGCCTGGTTGATCTCAGCCTCACTCCGATCCTCAAACAGAGGTCTCATTCGAGATAGAATAAGAGTCTTCATATTTTGTACGGCTCGCCAGTGGCCCTCTAAGAGGCCCGCCGCAAAACCCTCTGCATAGCCCGCTTGGTACTGAGTTTTATAAGCCTCTTCAACACGAGCCATCATCGCTTCAGCCATTGTTCTTTCCATGGAACGACTTCCTTAGCGCTTTGTCATTCTTAATCCACATGCCCTTTCCCCGATCCATAACACAGCCCTTCACTCAGAAACAAATGCTCCGACCGACAACTCCTATGACCCAGGGATGGCAAAATTGTTTCAACGACTACTGTGAAGCTGCGACCTCACTACAAAATTCGTCCCAGGTCCGAAACTTGTGCCTGTTCGAAAGGAGCGAAGCAAGCTGATTCATTTCAGTCACCTGCCCTAGCACCTCTAGAATCTGGGTCACCGTTTTCTCTTGGAATTGTTCAGCAAAAATCAGCGACAGAGCCTTTCGCTGGCCAATCAACTCGCCCCTCTCTTGTCCAATCAACTCGCCTCTCTCTTGACCAATCAACTCCCCTTCTTCCCGACCTTCTTCCCGACCTTCCTCTCGACCTTCCTGTCGACCTTCTTCGCGACCTTTCTCAAGACCTTGCTCAAGAGCCTCCCGTCGTATGCGATCTCCCAGCGATTCAGCCAATGTCTTTTCCATAACCCTACTCTCCTTTGCGCCGACATAGTCCAAACATAACTCCCTCATTTTAACCCACTCTGACTCACAGCGCTGCCCGATTCTCTTGATACGCTGCGAACGAGAGATCGAGTTTTCTGCT
>JARGOJ010000088.1:11559-15401 GCA_029210225.1 Planctomycetota bacterium | reverse complement strand
AGCACCTTGGAGGCCTCGGAGACAGCTTGGTCGAAGGCGATTTTGTTGGCAGCCGATGGCTTTTGGAAACCGCTGACTTTGCGGATGAATTGCAACGCCGCAGCGCCAAGCTCTTCGTCCGTAGCGGGAGGATCAAAATTGAAGAGGACCTTGATATTCCGGCACATGATGGACTCTCGATCGTGAACGTGGAAAGTCCTAGTGTCACGAATCGAGAATAATGCTGCAAGCCTAGTGTTCTGGCATTCTTAAATTCATAGTGTCTCTGGCTAGAGCATTGGGCTGTGAATGAGACAGGGTGATAGGAATTTAGCGGGCTAAATGACTGAACCCTAACGAAATTCACGGCCTAATGAGCAGTTAGAGACCATGGATTTAAGGATGACAGAGCACTCGCTCGTCAATTTGTCAGGAAAAGACGCTGCGGTACATGCGAACACGAGTGAACAACTCTTCAGGAGACAAGAACTTGAAGCGTAAAGCTTCGCTGAAGGCGACCAGAGAGCCTCGGCGCAGCGGCGCTTCGTCTTCGACCTTAAGCTTTCGGCCATTCAAAAAGGTGCCGTTTGTTGAACGGCTATCTCGAACGCTCCATTGACCATCTCGATTGTTACGGAAATAGGCATGAAACTTGGACACGCGGGGGGTGTCGATAAAAATATCCGAGCCGTGGGAACGGCCAACGGTCACCGTTTCGAGTGCGGCGGTCCCTCGCTTTGCTTTAAGAAAGAAGAGCATGGAGAGCTTTGGGTTTGTGCGGGCGAGGGTTTGGTCGTCGTTGTCGACATAGGTTCGTTGTGTGTTCGTAGTCGCCGAAAACTCTTCATATTGATTTAGTTGCAGGATGGCGTGTCGTGGGAACCGTGCGATGAATTGTTCCCGATCTAAGTCTCTGGCTTGGTTGACCAAAGTCTCCAGGGTCATTGAGTTTTCGCTCGTGGTAAATTTAGGAGGAACCATAGTCGAGAGTGTGGATTGTCGTTTCTCGTTTTGTAGAGAGAGCGCCTTGAAGCGTGATGTTTCTTTGCGAAGATCCTTCTTAGCAGTGCTCGGTGTTCTAAGAGCACGCTGGATGGACGCCGAGAGTTGCGCTGGGGACAATATCTTTTGCACGTAACCATCGGCCCCACAGCTTTCTGAAACGGCCTTTAACTTGGCTGCATCGTGAGCAGAGAACAGGTAGATGCGCTTGGTCGACATGTTGCGAAGAAACTTCACGATGTCATTGCCCTGGAATCCACGTAAGTTGAGGTCGATGAGGGCGAGATCGAGCTTCTCTGTGGTTGCAGTCGGCATCGCCTGGGACCAGTTCTCGAACGCAAAGACCTCATGCGATTTCTCGAGGTACTTTGTGACGAAGAGGAGGACCGTTGGATCGTCGTCGATGACTAAGATTTTGGCCATGAATATTCCTCTTTCCTTAGCGTGCGCATGGTATTTGATTCTTTCATAGAGAAAGTGAATGGTATCGGCTCATTCCCCTAGGAACAACACTTATAGCGTATTCTCGACTGTCCTTTTATTGTCGCATCGGCGTTTCTTAGTGCCTGAATGCCTAAGTGTGCGTATGTTGACAGAGGACAAAATTTGCGAAGGAGCGAGTCAATGCTGCCTTCCTAACCAAAACTCTCTATGTCCAAAATTGAGACGTAGTTCTTTCTGATTGCAAGGGGATTTCTTTCTTAGGACCGGGCAGTTCAGTGTTGGTTTCGGTGAGATCTTGACCTGGGATCATGAATTCTTCCAGGGGACCGGGGACCTCGCTTCGGGAGTCTTCCTCGTGACTTAGTGCGTTGAATTGCTCGAAACTGGGGATGCTTACTGCGTGAGTGCTTATTCAGTCCAGTTGTTTCAGTGACAACCAGAAACTTTACCAGCGTTAGTGATTTCCAGAGCAATGGTTCGTCAGTCATTGATCGGCTGTTGGGCTAGTCTTTCTAAGCGTGTGATCAATTCGTCGCAGAGCATGACCTTTGGAATTTCAATCGGACTTGGATCGGAGTATCTCAATCGAATTGACATCGTCCCGTCGGGTTTGGCATTGATTGCGATCCAGTCTTGATCGCCTCCCATTCCATGAGTCCGAGATCGGGAGAAGATGACGTAAAACATAGAGGTTCCGGCGCGCAGGACTTGGTCGTAGCCAAGTATTCTTAAATGTGATAGGAGTGTGCGAAGGGGCCTGTAGGTCTTGTCCTCAAAGGAAAGCAGAAGTTGTCGCCACGATTTTTCGAAGTCCTGAACTAATGTCGGAGCCGCGTTGAAGGATTCTTCGGAGACTCCAAACATCTCTTGAGCCTGTTCTTCATAGAGATTTCTCGCGGCACCCGCCTCATCCCCTATCTCCAGGTAGGCGTGGCGAACTTCGAAAAAACACTGAGGTTGCGCCACTTCGGTGATGGCAGGCATCTTTACAGAGTTGGACATCAAGCTCGACGATAGGGCGCAGAGGCAAGCTCGGACAGTTCTCGGATGCGCGCCCTTAGTTCGTCTAATCATCGCGGCGAAGAATTCAGGGATGCTCAATTTCAGAAGACAGAGCGGGAGGTAGGGGCCAGGATCGTCCGATTGATCCAACGCGAGCAATAAGCCCGGGATAGCACGGACTCCAATTCGTTCCAGGCTTTGGGCGGCGCGCCAACGGAGAACCCGGTCTGGGTCTCGACATTGCCGAATCCAGGCGCCCATTGTTTGGCCTTCAAAGGTCCAGGCGAGACGTTCCGAGTGGTGAAAGAGGCTGTCTATGATCTGACTGTTTGTCGGATCGAGTAAGTGTTGGCGTTCAATTTGGGAGAGGGAGGCGCCACTCACCGCTTAATCCATGTCAAAGAACCAACCGGCATCCTCATCCGATTCAGCGGCTTGGCCTTCGACAGCGACTTGGCTCGCTACTTCTTTGATTCGGGTCGCCAATTCTTCTTTGTTCGCTTCATTGACCACCTCACCAAAGTTCTGCTCGGTCTCCGCGAGCAATTGTTCTGCCTGGTCAGTCTGCTCTGCTTCGCTTAAATACTTTGCTCCAAGAGCATCCAGCTCAATGGCTCGTAACTCTCGTCCAATAATGCGTTTTCGGAGCTTCGGATGGTCGGCGCTGGGGGGAATTGAAATCAATCTGGCAATGAGGCGCCACGAGCGGCGATAGGCTTCATTGAGTCGCGTTTGGTGAGCGTCTTTGCGGTCCTCCTGTGTATGTCTGCCAAAGATCTTCTCGCCTTCAACGAGATGGACCTTCAATTTGACAAGGGCCTTCTTAATCTCTTTGGTCAGCATGTAGGGAGGCAAGCCAGCCTCCACGACAGAAAGCTCAGAGGCGCAGTTGAACTTCAAATTGAGCGCCGAGATGGTCTTTTCTAATTTCTCAGTCCGCCCGTCATGGGCCTTCGCGAGCTTCAACGCTAACCAACCCAACTTCTCGTGGCTTGCGTGCTCTGTGACGGTCGGGATGAAGAAGTAGTCGTCTTCAATCACATACAAGACAAGGCCCGATAGCAGCCTCAGCGCATGGTAGAGCTCGACTTTCTCAAAATTGTTTGGGTCTTTGCCATGCTTAAGCAGCAGCGCGATCAGCTTCGTGAGAAGCATTGTGTCGGCTTTCGAGACTTCGATCCCGCGATCCTTGTGGCTCTTGATCGCGTCGTAAAGAGCGTTCGGACCATCGACGCGGGGAATGGTGTCACCAACGAAAAATCGGGCGATGTTGAGGATCGGCTTTAAAACTGAAACTCGAACGGTACGAGGAGTAACAATCCGCCTTAAACTGATAGGAATTCGACGTGTGCTCGCCGGTATATTCTCACTAGATCCTTCTGTTTCCACCATTTACTGACCATATCACCTTGGCC
>JARGOJ010000088.1:6145-11549 GCA_029210225.1 Planctomycetota bacterium | reverse complement strand
GAGACCTCATCTATGGAGTCTTACAAACACTTCAATACTAAAAGGTCGCTCATCTCTAGGATAACAGGAGGATGACCGATTCTCATAGACTCATCGTTAAGACTCTAAGCGCTGGATTCCCCCGCGCCCCCCAGAAAGATCCGACCGATTCCTCGCCCGAAGAAATATAAGGCTCCAAGGGCGCCGCCACCTATTAGAAGGAAGACGGGCTTGCCTCTCGTTAAGGCTCCACCATTACTGATGGCAAAGTTAAAAAGGAGAATGATCACGGCGGTGATCGCGACGAGACCGCCGGCGATCGCGAGGTCGACCATCCCTTTCTTTCGGTACTGTTCATTGCGCGTATCGAGAAGCGGTTGGACGTAAGCTGTGGCCTCATCAGCGCGAACACCGGCCCGAGTCATGACTCGGACTATGTCTTCGAGGGCCTCTCCCGAATCCACCATCGACCGAGCTTTGATAAAAGCCTGAGCTTCATCGGCTTCGTTGGAAAGACGTCCCATCAATGATCCCCTAGGAAAGTAGGTAAAAACACGCGCCCTCACTTCACAAGCGCCTGGACATTTTTTCAGAATTCACCGTAGTGAAACACGCGGTGAAACGCTCACTTTTTACCTGGAGAGCAGGTTGAGGGTGATCTAGTTTCCTTGTAAGTCCTTTGGTTTCAAAGCATCTGCCCGCTTTCCATCAAAATCTGTGATCAGAGAACCGCGTTATGGAAACGAGAGCTCGGCTCTAGATCGATTGATGAATAAGACTTTCGGCAGCCCCAAGTGTCTTTTTGAAAAGTAGCCCCGAACCCTGGGAGAAATTCAAAGTTCCTTGGACCAGGGTTTCTTTTCGAATTCATCATCGGAGCCCCAACTTTGCTCATCTCAAGGATGTGTAAGGCGATGTCGGCACTGAGATAAAAAATTGGAAAAGCTTTGCGTTACGATGAATCTGTTGATCCACATTGTGCGAGAGAGTCTTATTGAGACTCCGTTTCCTTTGAGTCTGTCCTTTTAATCAGCGGCCCCATTTTCTAAGCTCAAAGCTTATGGTGAGCGAGAAACAACGACTCTTCATGGAGCAGCGCCAAGCGCTGTTGTCACGCCTCTCCAAAGATCCCTTAGATCGAGGAGCCTTAGAAGAGTATGGACGGACCCTAGCAGAAACCGAGAATCTTACAGCTGGATACAATTTGTTGCGAGGCGGCACCCAACAACCAGGACCCGCAAAAGGTCGTTGTTCATGCTGTAACGAGCGAGACTCGTTTCCTCCAACTCCATTCTGCGAGCTTTGCCGGGATACCATTCACTTTCACTGTGCCTTCTGTAAGAAGCTCGTCAGCTATCTAGACCCTCTCCTCGATCTCGATAAGTGCCTGCTGATTTGTGACGAATGCGAGACGTTGACTCGGGCGCCAGCGGAAGATCTGTTGATCAACGATTGTCGCGAGTTACTGGCGGGTTATCTCTGGGTCAGAGCCTATCACGCAAAAAAATCGCAGGCTCACGATCGCTGTGTCCAGCGCTATGCGACCTTCATCAGCGCACCCTTTGACGCCCTGTGGTTCGTCCAATTATTGACGGATTCTCGCTGCGATTTCTTTCGCCGTCATAGCCTGCTTATGAGCTTGGACCAAGGCATGCGCGAGACCTATGAGTCGTTCTTGCTCGCGGATGGACCGGCCCCTGAATGAGAAAAGCCGAGCTGCTTTCGCAAGGCTCGGCTTTGATCCAGTTTGGAAGGTGGGCGGGACTTCAAAAGAAGTAGTCGTCCCGCTCTTCGCTGGCTTTGAGTTCGTCTAGCTTCTCAGGATTGTGAATCAAGTCTTCGATGAACCAGTTGACGTGGTTGTAAAGACAGGTCACTTCCTTGCACTCGCTGGTGGCGTTGAAAGTCTCAATGAGCTTGACAGTCTCCAGCTGGGTGACCTTCGTCACTTTGTCGTCCGCGTAGGAGTGCTTTTCCCCAACTTGGGCCTGAGTCACATGGCGATAGACAGGGCAGTTGAAGACGCCGAGAGGGCTGAGCACCTGGCGGAAGAATTGCATGTGACAATTCTTTGGTTGTTCGGTGTAGTTGGCGTAGGTGCCATTCTCGAAGACGCGGAGATTGGTGCTCTCGATCACGCGGAAATCGTCGGTGTTGAGTTTTTTCGCTTGGTTAATACGAAAGCGAATCTCAGTCATGATGGGATCGACTTTGGCTTTGTTCGCGGCTTTCGCGAGGTCGACGATCTCAGCGTTGTTTTCTTTAGCGCGAGTCAGGAATGGTTTGAATGAAATATAGTTGAAGCGGTATTTACGAGCCCGCTCGGCGGCCATTTGAATTTCTTGGATATTCTCGTGAATCTCCATGTCATTCGCTTCGCAGTCCTTCCAGACGATGATGAAGGAGAAGCCAACGTTGACATCAGGGTTCTTATCGCGGATTGGAGCGATGCCCTTGCAAATCGTGTCGAGATCGATGGGTTTCCGGGGCTTGTGCATCGCTTGAAACACTTCGTCAGAACCGCTGTCCAGGGACAAACGAATCCAGTCGTCTTTATCAAAGTACTCAGCGACCGATAGAATCTTGTCCATAGCGCCGCCGTTTGTGACGATGCCGATCTTCAGCCCGAGGTTCTTCATGAAGACAATGATTTCCTCGAAGCGAGGATACATCGTGGGTTCGCCGCCACCAATCACGATCACAGACTTGAGTCCGCGCTCAGCGAGGTTTTGGATGCTGTCTTTGAGCTTGTCGTGATCGTAGCGGATCCCTGTATTGAGGATATCCATGTCGACACAGTGATCACAGGCGTAATTGCACGCTGTGGTTAGGTCGAGGTTGATAGAAATTGGAACGGCGCCGCGGTCCATTTCGATCGATTCAAGTGTCACACCGTCGGCGATGGCCTTGCGGGTGTCGACTTGCCAGCGCACGTAGTCTTTCAATCGCTTGATCAACGATGGCTGGAGTAGTTTGCCAGCGAAATCGTGGATTGCAGCTAGCTCGCTTTGTTTCTTCACTTCTATTTGTGTATTCCCAGAGGTCATGTCTTGGAACCTTTGCAGCCCGGCTGCTATTCATGCCGTGTCTTGGACAGCCCGCGCGAGTTTAGCTAACGCGACCATATCTGACACTATGGCGTCACAATTCGTAACTTGTTGAGACTGGATAGCCTGAACGAACTCGAAGACTCTTAAGAGCAGGGGATCTTCCGCTTTGACTCGGCCGGTTTCACTTACAAATTCTATAGTATAGGCCGGTAATGTCACTTCGCGTCGGATCTTACGACCATTTATGCTGTACCAAGCTGGTCGAGGTTGCTCCAAACATCTTCGCAATATCAATTCAACGTCGCTCTCACCACCTCCGTGACGATAGATGAACTTGAGACTTCGGTCTTCCGCGTCTCCCTCACTCTTCTCTGTGACAGGCAACGGCTCCATAGAAACCGCGTGAACAGTCCCTACTCCTAGCAGCGCTTGCAACAGACTCAGAATGTGAGGCGCAGAGTCTACCACCATTATCGGACCTTGGCTAACAGGACTTAAGCGCATTTTGAGACTTTGCGTGGGAATCCCTTTTAACTCGGGATAGAGAGCCCAAAAATAACCCAAGGTGCACGGCCATTGTGTGTTCAGCTCAAGAAGGCGATTTCGCTCTAGAAAACCCTCACACAGCGTTTTTACCTCCGCCTCAAGGCCGGAGCTATCCTTTAACATGGGGGGGTCATACCAAAGCGGCTTCTCACAAAATACGTGGAGATTGGCCTCTAAAGCCGCTTGCAGGTGCTCTCGATGAAAACGCGCTGGGGAACAAATGGCCAAAACATCGACCTCTTGCTCGGCTATGAGCTGACTCAGACTTACATAGGCTTCACAGTCGATTCCAAATCTTCGATGTAGCTCATCCTTCGCCTGATTCGCGGTCTCCGGCTGCGTTCCTAAGACCGCAACAACGTGACAACCTGCTTTCTTAAACGCGTTTGCAATCCACGGCCCCGTACCCTGGCGTTTCTGCCGAGCACCGACGATGGCGATTCGTAACACCAACTCGCTCTCCTTGCCCATTCACACAGCGCGAAGGGACAACCGAAGGCATAGCGAAGAGCGTGCCAAGGAAGTCAGTTCGCGAGCTGGACATCATCTAGTTTCAAGGGCTTTAAGCGTCTTTGACCGTTGCAACATGGGCACTGAGTCCAAAATCCCACCGCTGGAAAAAAAACTGAGCCTTCACCACCACATTGAAAACAAATGGGGTCAGGCTCCGACGCCTGTTGCTCATTACCAACGCACATGATTCGTCTCCCAGAATAGAAAAGCCAAGCTCCAAAAGAGCCTCCTCTCTTCTATGCCACGTTCAATCGAAGTCTTTCGTTCCAAGGGCTTTTCCTCGGAAACACATCGTCTAAAAATCGCCTTGACCCGTTCAAAAGTCTTCAATTTTTAGAATTTGATGGGATCTCACTATCTGCATAGTTCGGCGCCCCAGGCAATTCATACTTCGCACGGCGACTCATGAGTAAGCCCAAAACATCTTTTGTTGAAGCACCCTCATAGAGAAGATGACCCATTCCCTCCGCGATAGGCAAGGCTGTGCCAAGTTTTTTTGCGATGTCCAGGGCAATGGCGGTCGTCTTCACACCCTCCGCAACATCGACCATCGAATCCAAAATGGCCTCTAAAGTTTCACCTTGGCCTAAACGAAAGCCAACGCGAAAGTTACGCGAAAGTTTACTCGCGCAGGTCACCATCAAGTCACCGACTCCGGCTAATCCAGAAAAAGTCACCGGGTCCGCTCCAAGCATACAGCCGAATCGCGAGATCTCAGCCAATCCTCGGGTGATGAGCAAGCTCTTAGTATTGTCTCCGTATCCGAGACCGTTACAGACGCCAGAGGCGATGGCGATGATGTTTTTCAAAGCCCCTCCAACCTCGACTCCGACAACATCGCGGTTCCCATAGACTCGAAAGAGCCGACTGTGGAAAAGAGACGCGCCTCGCTCAATCACTTCGTCATACCGGGAAGCAATGACCGTCGCCGCGGGCTGACCTCCGACAATCTCCTTCGCCAAGTTCGGGCCAGAGATCGCCCCCACTTTGCGGCAGCAGCTCTCATCGCGTAGGACCTCGGTCATACGCATGCCGCTGTCTTTCTCGAAGCCCTTGGTTGCCGAGAGCGCGACCTGATCGCCTTGAAGGAAAGGCGAAGCCTGTCCAACAACTCCTCGAAACGCATGAGATGGAATCGCAAAGACGATTGTTGGAACCCCCGCGACCGCTTGCTCGAGGTCGCCTGTGGCGCGCAAGTTCTTTGAGAGTTTGAGCCCTTTTAAGTGGCGTGTAGTCTCGTTCTCTTCGTTGATCGACTTGATCAACTCATCCCGGCGCAGCCACAGCAAAGTCTCAGGACCATTCTCTGCCAACCA
>JARGOJ010000088.1:0-6135 GCA_029210225.1 Planctomycetota bacterium | reverse complement strand
ACCGATTACTGAGACCTTCTCCTGCATCAGATCACCTCCTCAAAGCCATAATTGATCGCTCGATTGCGATAGTAGAGCAGCAACTTCGAGTCGATAACAAAGACCCGGTCGCCACGACGCTCGATCACCGGCGTCGCATGATAGATTCCAAAGTGTTTGAGCCCGTTCATGAGGTAAGCGTGGGCGTTCAACGCTGCGAGGCGAGGATCGATACGCAACTTGCCCTCCGCAGCGAGTAAGACCGCTCGCTCTTGAACCTTGCCAACAACCCGCTCCAACTCAGTCATTGAGAGCCCCTCGTCGTCGAGCCTCGCTTCTCTCAAAAAACGATAGAGGTCAACGCCCTTGTGACGGCGTCGGAGCAAGACGAAGACAATCAACGCCAACAAGTGCGTTGACATAAGAGTATTGCCCTTCATATAAGCAGCTGAGAGCCCCTCACCCAATTCCCGGGTGTATTCCTGGTCGCGCTGGACGTTATGGCAGGGCTCTCCCTGGCGGTTGACGATGTAACGGGTTGTGTCGACCTCCCGGCCATGCTTGTCTCGGGAGATGCCATCGGCGTCAACAGCGTTGCCAAACGGATCAAGAGGTTTCCCAAAGGTCATGATAATTCGTGCGTCGAGCTCAAAGATGCTCTGGACGAAATCATAGATACGCTTGGGTTGGGCGAATTCGTCATCGGTGATGATCGATCGCGATTTGCCGCGATCTTTCAAGTGATCGTTGATGAGGCTGTCCGCTTCCAAGACCATTTGATAGGAGAGGTTGATCGGCACGACGTAAACATTTGGCTGCTCATGATTGTTTTTAAGCCGGTTGATGTAGGCCCGCACTCCACAGCCAAGCAAACCCAACTTGAGCTTGGTCTCGACTTCTCCGCTTCGGGCTCTTGTTCCCCCAGGAAAGAAGAGGTTGGGATAACCCAACTCCATGGAAACCGTGGCGTACTCTTTGAGAACCGATTTATAGAGGCTGCACTTCTTCTTCCGGTCGACCGTATAGGCGCCGAGGTTGTGCATGAAATACGACATCATGGGGTTACTGAAGAGGTTGATCCCTGCCCCATAGGTCGCTGGTCTCAGCCCTGCTGCATAAAGACCGTAGCCAATAATGATCGAATCTAGGTTGGAGAGGTGAGTTGGGGCATAGATGATGGTGCCCTTTTTCTCCAAGGTCTTGACCATCTCTACTTCGCCATTGACCACCGCACGATCGTCAATGCTTGGCAAGTTGGGGAGACTCCGGGCGAGCTTGCGAGGAGACATTGCGTTGAGAAGAGTGGAGAGGCCAAGGGGGAGGACCTTGGTGGCGAAGCCGTAGACCCGTTCGTCGAAGTTTCCCAGAACCTCCGTGGCGAACTCTTCTATGAAATCGGACAGCATGACCCGGCGGCCCCAAGGGCTGGTCTTAAAGAGCTTGCTCCGCCGTGCGAGCAGCATCTGACGGGCTTTCTTCTGGGACCGTGTTTTCTTCTCGGCTTCGACTCGGGCAAGCTCGTAGAAGATCGTTTCCCCAAGGATGCCCTCGACCCTGCGATTGGTGGCGGTGTCTTCAATATCGCCGTCACCAAGGATGTCGCGGCACACGCGCTCTTTGACAAGGGTCAAAACCTTTTCTTTGTCTTTTAACTTCATGCTGCCCTTTAATTAGGAAATCTGGACCGAGAAGGTCTTTCTGGAGGTATCTTTGTGCCTGATTATAGACGGGGCTGAGAACTTATGGGCAGTCTGAGACCGGTTCTTAGACAATGAATGATGTATAAAGAGGCCCCAGATATCAGCTTGGAGAATCAGGATCATGGAAATAAGGCCCATTCCTCTTGGACAAATGCAGCTCGGAACAAAAGGACAACTCTTTTTATTAGCGGGTCCCTGCGTCGTCCAAAGCGAAGAGATCGTGCTCGAAATCGCCACCGGGGTCAAAGAGATTTGCGACCGCCTCGAAATCCCCTACATTTTTAAGGCGTCTTTTGACAAAGCGAACCGGACCTCAGGCCGGTCTGGAAGAGGTCCCGGACTTGAAGCCGGTCTCAAAGCCATCGCTCGGGTCAAGGAAGAGCTTGGTGTTCCCGCCGTCACAGATGTTCATTCGATCGAGCAGATTGAGCCTGTCGCTGAAGTTTGCGACGTCCTACAAATCCCGGCATTTCTTTGCCGCCAAACGGATTTGATCACCGCAGCAGCCAAGACCGGTCGGATTATCAACATCAAAAAGGGCCAGTTTATGGCTCCTTGGGACATGAAGCACTCGGTCCTCAAAGTGACTGATGCCGGCAATGAAAAAGTGATGATCACCGAGCGCGGCGCGTCCTTCGGATACGGTAACTTGGTCTCAGACATGCGAGCGCTCCCCATCATGCGCGACTTTGGTTATCCCGTGGTTTTTGATTCCACTCACTCTCTCCAACTTCCCGGAGCCAAAGGTGGATCAACTGGTGGACAGCGGGAGTACATTCCTCATCTTGCTCGCGCCGCAGTCGCAACAGGAGTCGATGGAATCTTCGCCGAAGTCCACACCGACCCAGCCAGCTCTCCCTCCGAATCGGAGAATATGCTTCGTATGGAAGAGCTTGAGCCACTTCTGAAAACTCTCCTCGCAATTAAGAAACTAGTTCCGTGATGACCGAAAATACTAGCGCTCCAGTCGCCGACGAACCAGAGAAACGCAGCTCCCGAGGACGATGGTTGGTCTTCGCTATTTTCTGCTTTGCCCTCCCAATTGGTGGTGGCGGACTTGCTGCGCGGGCTTTCGTCCGTGGAATCCGTGGTCAGCGGACTTATGATGGCCTCGTCACACAGCTAAAAATTGACGGCTACCTAAAGAACGAGGCCCCAAAAAAGAGCCCCGAGGTTGGCACTCTTGATCGATTGGCGAATGGATTTAAGGAAACGGAGAAGCCAAAGGCCAAGGATCTCGCTCTCGTTCTCGCTGCTTTTCCCGAGTTCCAGAAATACAGCCTTAAGCATAGAGGCGAGTCGTTCCGGGCTTTTGGTCGTGTTTATTCAAAGCTCTCAAAGAACCCAAGTTTGCTCCCAGCGATCTCTAGCGCCGCCAACGAAAAAGCGCTTCTAAGTCTCTTCACCGAAGCGGGGCTCCTCGTCTCCTTAGAGAATGAGTTCCACAAACAGGTCGGCTGGCTGACCCGTCGCGAGGCCGATCTCAGAGAGAAGCACAACTTCTTCATTGAGGTCTTCCCGCTCGCTGAGGCTGGAGATATTCGGGCCTGTTACGCACGAATCCTAGGAACGGCCATGGAGGCCAGCAAACTCAAACATAGCGAGGCAACGCTACTCGCAGCCAGGGCCCAAAAAATTGCCGATCAGCAAGCTATAAGGATTTCCGATCAGAGCTTGCTGATCTTTCCAGCGGTCAAAGAGCTTTACGATACTGAGTTTAAGCTTCGCACCCAGGCTCGGATGTTGGCCTCGGCCATGAAGTTGATCCGTACTCACAAAAACGCTCCCGCGAGCTTTGATGGAACCGCTATGGATCCTATCGCGGGGAAAGCTCTCCAATACTTGCGAATTGACGCAAAGAAGGCGCGCCTAAGTAGCCCGGCAGGGGAGCATTTAGACGTTCACTTCCCCTGATGAGCGGGTCATAAACGACGCCAGAAATTGAGAATACTCTATGACCCTTGGCTTTGTTGTAGAACGCGAAGGCGTTATCTATGCTGCGGTAGACAGCTCACAGACTTCTTTTGCTGATCCGAGTCACTTCATGCAAACGAAGTTGCTTTGGATCAATAAGAATATGCTTATGCTCTGCGCTGGGGAGCTTCGGCCTCTGAAAATTTTGAGAGACCTCGCTGGCAGTTACTCCACGCGTCTGGCAACCTTAGATTCCGCATCAGATTTCATTGTGGATTGGCTCGATAAGCTCAGCGCCAAGGAAGATGCAGCGTCCGACTGCATCCTCTGCACCTTCGATGAAGAATCCAAACCCACCGCTTATCTCATTCGAAGACGATTAGGTGAGCGCACGCTCAAAGAAGAAATCGACATCAGCTCCACAAAGAGCCTTGGCCAGCTCCAAGATCAAGATCCCAAGACTTTAGAAGGGCAAATTGATCAAGCGATGAGAGATGGACACTCTCCCTATCAAGCCATGTCCGACGTGATTTACCGGGTGATGCAAAGCTCAACGGAGCTGGCGCCGCCGGTTGTTCACGAGATCATCCGCGCCAACACCATTCAGAGATTTGCCTGAGTTAAGCGCTCGGTACTTTGACCGGCGCCTTTAGAACCTCCAAGATAATCTTTGTCGCAGCATCGACCTGATCCTCCGAGATAATCAGCGGAGGAGCAAATCGGATCGTTGTCTCATGGGTGTCTTTAGCAAGAACACCGGCCTTGGCGAGAGCTTTCACTTTGATCTTCGCTATGGGCTCGTGGAACTCAATGGCGATAAGTAAGCCGGCGCCACGAACTTCTTTGACCCGTGGGTCAGAAGCCATTGTTTCGAGGGCTGCGGTAAATCGAGCGCCCATAGTCCGAGCGCGTTCGTCGAGCTTTTCATCAACTAAAACGTCTAAGGCCGCCATTCCCACGGCGCTCGCGAGAGGGTTGCCGCCATAGGTTGAACCGTGGCTGCCGGGATCGAAGACACTCATGAGCGCATCGGAGGCGAGCACGGCGCTGATTGGGTAGAGTCCGCCAGATAAGGCTTTCCCAACGATGACCACGTCGGGGGTCACCGCTTCGGCTTGGAAGCGGAACATGTTTCCGGTGCGGCAAAGCCCGGTTTGGATTTCATCGCAGATAAGCAAAACGTTGTGCTTTTTGCAGATTGTCTGAATGGCTTTTAAGTAGCCGTCTGGAGGAAGCACAACCCCAGCTTCACCCTGGATTGGCTCTACCAAGAAGGCCGCCGTATTCGGCGTAATAGCTGCTTCGAGGGCTGCTGCATCGCCATAGCTGACGGCCTTAAAGCCTGGCGTAATTGGGCCAAAGCCTTCTTTGGCGCCGTCGTCTGAGGAGAAGCCGACGATGGTGGTGGTCCGTCCGTGGAAATTGCCTTCGCAGACGATTATTTCGGCTTGATCGGCAGGAACTTTCTTATCCCGATAGGCCCATCTTCTCGCCAGTTTGATCGCGGTCTCGACACCCTCTGCGCCTGTGTTCATCGGGAGCGCTTTGTCAAAGCCGGCCATTTCACAAAGCTTCTGTAGGAAGGGACCCATCTTGTCGTTGTGAAAAGCTCGGCTTGTGAGCGCCAGGGTTTTTACCTGTTTGACCATGGCATCGACAATGTGGGGATGCTGGTGACCTTGATTGACGGCGGAGTATGCCGACAGCATATCCATGTATTCCCGACCCTCAACATCATAGAGGTAAATTCCTTCTCCTCTATGTATGACGACGGGTATCGGTGCATAATTACGGGCGCTATAGCGATCGACGACTTCGAGACACTCATCAGTACGGGACATTTCAAACCTCTCTCAAACCTGGCGCGTTGATCTTCCTATAATAGCGTCTTAGACCCGAACAATGGAGACTGGAAAGTGACCGAAACTCCTGAAGAGAGGAGCGAGGATGCTCCTATTCAACTTAGCGCACGCAAAAAATTAGTCTTCGCTGGCATTGCTACTCTCCTTGGATTACTTGTGATCGAAGGAACTGGAAGGCTCATTGGCTACCCCTCTGGAGCGGTGCGGACCCTCTCTAAAATTGGTGAGATGGACCGCTCAACTTTCGATGCCAGCGTCGGTATGTGGCGTCCGAATTTCAAAGGTCATGTTTCCTGGCCCGTGGAAATTGCCTACGACGTGGCGATAAACAAGCATGGTTTTCGCGGACCTGACTTTGAGATGGAGAAGAAGAAAGGCAGCTTTCGGATTCTTTGCCTTGGTGATTCCACGACCTTCAGCGTCTATGTGAAGGAAGGAAAAACCTACCCAGAGGTCTTGCAGAGAGAGCTGGTCAAGGATCGTCCTCTGGTCGAGGTTATCAACGGAGGGCATCCCGCATGGGGGACTTCGGACCAATTGCGCTTCCTCAAAGAGCGTGCGTTTAAGGTGAAGCCAGACCTTGTGGTTCATCTCTTTTGCGGCAATGACCCTTCCGATATTGTTGATCCAGCGGGAGCGAAAGGGAACTATGCCAAGAAGCTACGGCAAATTGACGATGG
>JARGOJ010001172.1 GCA_029210225.1 Planctomycetota bacterium | reverse complement strand
TATCACAAAGAGTGTGTGACCAGCTGTGTGATTCTTGGCTGCACTGGGAATCTTGTTGGAAAGGCAAGCGCTGAGCTCGCCGGCGTGATGTCCGTGACTGAGAAAGCAAAGACAGCTCAGGTGGGGTTGGGGGAGAAGCCTGAGGCCAAAGCCAAGACGATCTTAAGCGCGGACAAAGGGACTGTTTTTCGGCTCTCGATTTTTCTTTTGAACACGCTGTTTCTTGCATTTGGAAGGGATTGGGTCTTTGACCGGGAGCTGACGATGCTGCTCTTTCTTTTCCTCATATTCGTTTCGTTCTACCTCTTCCCAGCATCCGCTGAAAAGCGAGCCACGGAACAAGAGCTGGCCGAGAGGAAGAAGGCGGAACCAAGTCGGGACGAAGAGGCGAAGTTAGACCCAGGGGAGAGTGAGAAGCCAAGTCGGGATAACTTCTATGCGAAGCCGAACATCGCGCCGCCTTCGAGCGATCCGTTCAGGCCCAATTCCTAGGTTCTCAAAGCTGAAGAGAGTAGACTGGGCCCTGCATTGAAACTGAGGATCGGCGATGGCGAAAATTCACAGCAGGAAGCGAACAGGGAGTGGAGGCGAAAAACCGCTCTGTCCGTATTGCCGTGACTCTGTGAGTGAGGGTGCTATTGTTGAGTGCAAGCAATGCCTGACCAGTTACCACAATGAGTGTGTGACGAGCTGTGTGATTCTTGGCTGCGCCGGGAGCCTTGTCGCAAAGTCCTCTGTTGCGGGACCGCCGATTCGTCTTGGCTTGTCTGGGCTGAGCCAGGGCGCAAAGTCGGGCCTTGGGAAAGGGGTCAAAGAGGAATCTTCAGGGTCCGGTCTGTCTTACCTCTTCTTGCTCTGTGTGTCCTTTGCTCTCACATTATTACTGGTGGCAAAAGCCGACCCAAGCGACATGAACTCAGTGGTCAGCGTGGGAGTCGGCGGGGCCGTCATACTTTCCTTTGTCTTAATGATGCTGGCAGGATCTGCTTCGGCTCAGACTTCCGCGAGGGCCAGAGCTTCCAGAGCTCCACAGTCTGACGATTCACCCTCCAAGGTAACAGGGTCCGGATTGCGGCGCACTCAGAGCGTAGGGTCTGGAGCCTCTCGGTCCGATGGCTCGCAGCCCGATGGTTTGGTTGGGGGAGAGGAGTCGATGAAAGACCCAAATGAGGAAAAGCCGGGGCCAACGAACTTTTACGCCAAGCCGAACATTGCGCCGCCTTCACGGGATTCAATCTAAATGCAAAGTCTTGGAGCCCAAAATAGCACGAGGCCGGAATCGATGAAATCGACCCGGCTCATGGCTGTTTTCTTAGCTCCAAGTCGACGTTTAGGCGACGACTTCTTTTCTTGGCTTGATACGACAGTAGTTCAGCAGCTGGGATAGGCGTCCCTTGAGATCGGCGCGGTGCACGATCATGTCGAGGAAGCCATGGTCCAAGAGGAACTCTGAGGTTTGGAAACCTTCAGGGAGGTCTTCCCGGACGGTTTGACGAATCACCTCAGGGCCAGCAAAACCAAGCAATGCGCGGGGTTCGGCGAGAATGATATCGCCGAGCGCGGCGAAGGACGCCATACACCCACCCATGGTTGGGTTGGTGAGCACAGAGATAAAGAGTCCACCGGCATCGTCCAAGCGGGCAAGCGCCACGCTTGTCTTGGCCATCTGCATGAGCGAGAGCGCGCCCTCATCCATGCGAGCGCCGCCACCAGATCCTGAAATGAAGATAAAGGGGAAGCCTTTTTCTGTCGCTAACTCGATCGCTCGGGTGATCTTTTCACCAACCACAGAGCCCATGCTGCCACGAAGGAAGCGTGAGTCAGAGACCCCAATGACAACCTCTGTGCCGTCTAAACGCCCGGTGCCAGTGATGCAAGCATCGTTGAGCCCCGTGACATCTTGAGCGCGCACTAAGCGGTCTTTGTAGGCTTTCTTTGCTTTGAAGCGAAGAGGGTCAAGAGGACACAAATCTTCGTTGCTTTCCTCAAAGGAATCTTCATCGAGCAACATGCTAATGCGTTGGTCAGCAGGAATTTCAAAGTGAAAAGTACACTCCGGACAGACCTGAAACTGTTCTTCCACGGCGCGTTTGTATTGCATACTCTCGCAGCCAGGACAGAGTAACCAAAGGCCTCCGGGCATCTCGCGTTTTTTACGAAAACGAATGCGTTTAAATCCGTAACTCACGCAAACCTCACTTGATTAAGGGACTTCGAATTTCGAAAGCCCATCTCATAACAAAAATGAGGGCAGACCACATAGAGTTGAGTCTAAGAACGCCAATATTGGCCTTTCTCTCTCGAAACTAGAGCGAAAGATGTTTAATATTCGCGGTTTGCACGCAGATCTGTGCCCGAAAACCCAAAGAGAAGGTATCTTTAAGGATACTCTCCGTCACCCTGGCTACTTCGATACTGAATGGGGTTCTTGTGATTTCGCATGTCGTCGAACTTGCGCTTCAAGGCGGCCTTGTTGGTCAACCCAACGAGGAAGCCCTGACCTATGCACATCTTGAAACCAAGCTCTCCAAAGATCAACTTGAAGATCTCCTCGCTCAAGCGATCATTCAAGATCAAGTGACATTCTTTAACCTGAAACACTTCGGCAAGAGCCAAG
>JARGOJ010001171.1 GCA_029210225.1 Planctomycetota bacterium | reverse complement strand
TACTCAGCTCGCGCTCAATCGCTTTTCGATCCGCTTCCTGAGCCTGGGCCGCCCTGAGGTTGCTCGTCATGACATCGGAGACGGTGGCTAGCGCGCCAATCTCGTCGTTGGTCGAAACCGTCGTCCTATGACCCAAGTTTCCTTCCGCCACCTTGGTCACGTCGGCCTGCAGCTGACGGATAGGGCGGGTAAAGAGGGTCGCGATCAGAACAATAATAATGACGGACGCGATCGCTCCAATAATCGTGATGATCAGGATATTTTTGTTGGTCTTTTTCCGAACTTGCTCGATCGCTGCGGCATCCAAAAACACAGAGGCCCAGCCAACATTTCCTTCGGACAGATAGCTCTTAATCTGCTTGTCGGTCCCATCGTCCATGACCGGAAGTCGGAACTCGCGAACCTCAGCGTCACCAAGGGTGCCCCGATAAATCCGAACCTCTCCTCGTTTTTGAGGCGCTCCATTTGTTTGAAGGCTGGTCTTTTGGTCGACTCCGACAGAACTCGCGAGGGGATCGGCGGTTGTTTCGCTGACATCATAGTTGAGTAGCAACATGGCCCGGATTTCGGACCCTTCATTGGCCTTGTTGGCCTTTAACGCAGTATCTGCCAGAGCTTCGCTCACGCGCTTCCGAAGCGTCTTTTTCATCTCGATATTACGGTTGCGAACCATTTGAGCGTAACGCTTTTTCGACTCCATGTCGGCGCCTTCAGGGAGCTCTTCCATGTCGGCGGGTTGCTCTTTAAGCCAGAGCTCACGTGGAGCGTTTTGGGCTAGCTGCGTGACCAGGTCGACACCACGTTTGTTGATCTGCAGCTCGATCTCTTGAACCATTTGCTGGCTCACGAAGAGGCCTTCGACAACGAGCAAGAGGGCAATGATAAAAGCGGTTGGAATCGCAAATTTAATCCAGAGCGGAAAGCCCACTTTTGGGGTTGGGATAGCCTGTAGGCCGCCCTTGTCCTTGGATGCGCCTCTTCTGGCGGGAGCCTTTTGAGTTTTCTGACCTGAGGTCTTACCGCGCTTGCCCTTTGGCTTGGCATTGCTCGCCGGGGCCTTGCCCGACTTGTTGCCTTTATTGGGCCGAGCAGACCCAGCTCGACGCCCACCGCCGGCTGCCGACTTACTGCTTGCCGCCATGCGAGAGCTGGCCGCGCGATTGCGAGATGGCGACGGACGATCTCCTTTTGCAGCCATAACTAACGATTACTTTCAGCCCAATGTGGGGCTTTTATCTGATGCCGATTCGTCCGAATTCAGCAGGGTCTCATGTGATTCTACATCGTCCGACTCTGACTTGAGTAGTCTCCGAGCCGTTTGTATGTAAATCACTCCCGAAATGAGCGTCACACTCACAGTCAACCATACTAACGTCACCATGATAGGTCTTGCCCAAGTGTTTAAGAAGTTCTCGTTTCCAAGAAATAAAAACAAGCTCCCACAACATAGGCTTTGCAGAAGCATCTTGAACTTGCCCCAATTCGAGGCAGGAAAGGCCACTCCGGTCGATTCCGCGTATCCGCGAATACTCGTCACCAAATACTCGCGGGCGAGGATCGCTACAACCATCCATGGGGCCACAGGCAAAATATCTTGTCCCAAAGGAACAAAAAGAACAAAGGTCCCAGAGATCATGATCTTGTCCGCAAACGGGTCAGCGATGCGTCCGAAAATCGTCGTCACATTCCAACGCCGGGCAAAATAGCCATCGAGAGCATCCGTGATTCCAGCGACAAAAAAGAGAACGAAGAATCCATTAAGAATGATAGCTTCGTAATCGCGGAAGAAATGCCCGATGCTCGTGTCGGCATAGGTCGCCGGTCCCAAGAATCCGCCCCCCTCGACCCTGACTTCAAGGTAGAAGGAGAAGAGGGTGAACAAGAGACCCGCCAAAATGATGCGAAGACCCGTCAATAAATTTGGAATATGGCGGCGCATATCAAAGACTTCTCTCAAACAACCATGGCATCAAAATTTCCCTCGAGATCATATCCGTGGGCTCCTGTCACAGTCGCCTCAACAAAGGTGCCTGGAGTCACTCCTGGCTGGCCTCTCAACTCGATGATCGTATCCACTTCTGGAGCATCGTAGAGCGTGCGACCCACGTAATGACCCTCAACAATTTGGCCATGTTCGTCAACCGCGGGCCCTTCAATCACACAGGACAAGGCCTTGCCGATCTGATCCCGGCTCCAAGTCCAAGCGATCTCTTGCTGAAGTTTCATCAGGCGCTCAACCCGCGCCGCCTTTACATGACCTGGAATGTCGTCCTCGAAATTCTCGCCGGCCGCTGTGTTCTCTTCGTGAGAATAAGGAAAGACCCCAAGACGCTCGAAACGGAAAGTTTTTATGAATTCTTCGACCTCTAAAAATTCGTCCTCGGTTTCCCCAGGGAAGCCCACGATAAATGTCGTCCGAAGCACCAAACCGGGAATCCGCGCTCTCAATTTCCGCAGCAATTCTTCGGTCTCTTCCCGGGTGTGACGACGACCCATCCGCTTCAACATTCGACTGTTGATATGTTGAATCGGCATATCGATATAGGGCACGACCTTGGGGTTGGCTGCGAGGGCATCGATCAATTGATCCGAAACATGACCAGGATAGGCATAGAGCAAT
>JARGOJ010000087.1 GCA_029210225.1 Planctomycetota bacterium | reverse complement strand
GGCGCTCGGGAAGGAAGAGCGCGCCCGTTGGCTTTGCGAGCGAGGTTGGACTTTATATCTAATCGGTAGCGTGGAGAAAGCTCGGAAGTCCCTTGTTGTGGGAACAGTGACAAAAGACACGACTCTTATTGCAGGCTATCGCGCTCGGATTGAGCGTGAAGAAGGACAATTGGACGAGGCTCGTCGCCTGTTATTCGAGGCGCTTAAGCTGGCGCCCGCGGACAAATTGCTTCACGGGGAGCTTAAGATCGTTGTGACAAAGCTGGCCAAAGCCGGTGCGCCAAAGAGCTTGGAAACGTGTATGCGCTTGGCTGTTGAGTCGATGGTCGCCAGCTTTACCGCGTTGACAGTGGAGGACAGGAATCGCTTCCTTAAGCTTGCCCGCGATGCTGTCGGCTATGCTAAAGCCCTGGATCTCTCGAAGACTCCAACAAAGGCTAAGGCTCGCGACTTGCGTTGTCTCGCGGCTTTGGCTTTCATCGATGCTCTCGCGAATCGTGAGAACACCCAAGTCGTTGATGATGCTCGGGTGAAATGTCCTGGCGAGGTTCTGTTAGGCTTTGCGGAGGTTCGATTCGCGGTCATGCAGGGCAACAATGTTGAAGCGCGCAAGAAGTTTGAGGCTCTAAGAGGCTCGATTAAAAATCCTTTGCACCAATGGTTAAGAGAGCTAGATCCTGTTCTAAGAGCGTTTTAGCGAGGTCTAACAGACTAGGCGGCTGAGAACGGTCGGGAATGTTCTTTGGGATCAGCGTGAGTAAAGCGCTCTAAGGGGGCGAAATGGCGAAATATTTAGTGACCGGGGCCAACCGGGGTTTGGGCTTTGAGTTTAGTAAGCAGTTGCTTGGCGCAGCGCACGATGTCTGGGCGCTCTGTCGCGATCCTGAGGGCGCAGACGACTTGAAAGAGTTGGCCGAGTCTTCGGCAAAATCAGAATCATCGGGAACTTTGACGATTCGCAAGGGTGATGTCTGTGATGAAGAAAGTTTGAAAGAGGCAAGCGCCGGGCTCGAAAGCCTGGACGTTTTGATTAACAACGCCGGTATCATTGGTCAGCGAGAAACGAAGTTTGATGACATCTGTCTGGAACAGATGGCTCAGGTTCTCGATGTCAACGTCTACGGCACGATCCGTTCAACGCGAGTCTTTTTACCATTCTTAAAGAAGGGTGCTGATAAACGAATCGTGAATATCAGCTCTCTCATGGGGTCTATTTCAGATAACAGCAGCGGTCACTATAGCGGCTATCGAGTGTCGAAGACCGGGGTCAATATGCTCACGCGAAACCTCGGCAGTGAGCTTGGCGAACTCGGCTTCACCGTTTTGGCTCTACATCCAGGCTGGGTCCAGACGGATATGGGTGGACCAGCTGCACCACTGAACGCTACGGATTCTGTTCGTAGTATGATCCGAGCGTTTCAAGCAAAGACCGTCGCGGATTCAGGCGGGTTCTTTGATCGATTTGGCAAGGCTCTCCCGTTCTAGTCGAGCATGAGTTGTCACAAGGCGTCTTTCTTCGTCAATAAAAGTCTGCAAGGTTTGTAAGCAAGGAGTTTCCATGGCGCGTAGAAAGTCGGCAAGAGGTCGCGGAGCAGGAGGCCGGAAGGTCCCTCGCGGGGCTGGCCGTAAGAAAGGTTCAGGACGTTCTCGTAAGCGGCCAGAACCCGATTCGGATGATGGCGACGATTTTGACGAGGAATACGAGGAAGAGCGTGGCCGAGGCGGACCGAAGCGGAAAGGCCTCGGGGGCAAGATCTTCTTGGGTCTCGTGCTTGGTCTCGGTGTCTTCGCCCTACTTGTGCACTTCAAATTAGCCGGGGTCGCCGGTCTCATTTATCGCCAGACGGAAATGATGGTCGGGCGTAACTATGATGGTCAAGATCTCCCCAAACTGAAGCGGAAAGACGAGATTTATGACGGCTATGTCTTCTCTCGGGCCAAGATTAAAGACGGGATGCTGAAGAACTGTAATTTCCGAGAAGGCGAGTTCTTCGATACAGATTTTACGAAGAGCAACCTGAAGAGCAGCAACTTCACAAGCGCGAAAATGGATGGTGCGAAGTTTGACGAGACCAAGCTCGAGAACACTAGTTTTCGCAGCGCCTCTTTGCAGAATACGAACTTCCAAACAGCGATTCTTGAGAGCACGGGCTTTGAGAGTGCCATACTCGTGGGAGCCACGTTTAAGGGCCAGGACTTCAAAGACGGTGTCAAGTTCAATAAGGCTGTGCTCGACGGCGTGGATTTCTCAGACGTCAAGCTGGATGGAGCGGTCTTTGACGAAGCCGACTTAGGTGGTGCGAATTTCAAATGGGCCTTCTATAAGAGTAAGAACGTTTGGCCAGCGGGCTTCAAATTCCAGAAGTCGGGAGCTGTGGGCCCAGAAGCGGACCTCTCCGGAGTCGACTTTCGGGGCAAGAAGCTGCTCACGAAAAACCTCAGCAGCTGCGACCTAAGGAAGGCTCAGCTCCAAAACGTTGATTTATCTGGGGCTAACCTGACTAAGACAGACCTGCGAAACACGAACTTCGCTGGCGCCGACCTGTCCAATGCCACCATCGTCGATTCGAACCTTGAGGGAGCGAACCTTGAGTCGGCCTCTCTGTCACGAGTGCGCTTACAAAGAACCCGCTATGATCAACGGACAAAGTGGCCTGCGGGTTACACCGATTATCGGAACTCAGGCGCCGTTGGACCAGGAGCCAAGCTCGCCGGTGCGGACCTCTCGAACTTGAACTTAGAGGGGGCCAATATCATGGGCGCCGACTTCACCGGAGCGATCCTCGATAACACCAACCTTACGTACGCACGCTTCAGTGAGAAGACTCGCTGGCCCAAAGACTTTGACTACAAGAAATCCAATGCGCTTGGACCCAAGAGTGAAGTGATCGAAGGCGACTTGACTGGGCGTGACCTTGAGGGAGCGCGTATCTACGATTCACTGCTTCGCGGTACGAAGTTCGATAAGGTCAATTGCCGTAACTCCGACTTCCACGCCTCGAAGATGAACGGTTCCAGCTGGAAAGAAGCTCTCTTAGAAGGCAGTAATTTCAACGATTGCTTCCTGGTCAAAGCCAACCTCAGCGACGCCAAGCTTTCTAAATCGACTTTTCGCAAAGGAACACTCAACGGTTCCACTCTCGACCGCGCCGACCTCTCCTTCGTCGACATGGAAGAGGTCAAAGCATCCTCCGCAGAGTTCATTGGGGCGAAGCTCAAAAAAGCCAAAATGCACAAAGCAAAGATGACGCAGAGTAAGTTTGACAAAGCCAACCTTGAGGGCGCGATCATGAGCAAAGCCTTGCTCGCAGACTGCTCTTTTAAAGAGGCCAACCTTAGAAACGTCGACTTCTCCGACTCCGATATCTTCGGCGCGAACTTCTCTCGGGCTCAGCTTCAAGGAATTGTTCTGGCCTACACTCGTTATGACAAGCGAACCAAGTGGCCTGTTGGCTTCGACTATAAAAACGTCGGAGCGATTGGTCCTGGGGCCGACTTGAGAAAAGCCGACCTTGACCGCGCTCGTTTGGATGGAGCCTTTATCTCCGAGGCAAATTTTGAGGGGCGGAAGGACCTGAAGAGCCGTGACTTTGTCGGGGCGACGATTGAGAAGGCGAACTTCAAAGAAACCAACTGTGACAACTGTCGCTTCGGACAGAGCAGGCTCGCTGGGGCTTTCTTTAGAGGCGCACGGGCGGTCGGAGCAAGCTTTGTGGGTGCGACGACGATCGCTGGAGCGAACTTCGAGAAAGCTCGCTTAGATCGCGCCGACTTCAAAGCAATGGAGTTGACTGATGTTGACTTCAGTCGCGCTTCGCTGAACCAGGCGAAGTTTCAGCAAGCGAAGTTTCCGGGAGCGATCTTGGCGGACGCGAAGTTGACCTATGCCCAGTTGAATGACTCGGATCTCTCTGGAGCCGATCTTCGCGGGGCCGATCTGGGCGGCGCGGATTTACGGGGCGCGACTTTGGCGGGGGCGAAGCTTGAGGGCGCGCTTTACGATCAACTGACCAAGTGGCCGTCGAACTTCGACGAGACTAAAGCCAAGGCAGCCGGGATGAAGAACAAGAATCCCTGAGCGCTCAAGTACGATTCACGAACCCATATTGTTAGGAACGGCGATCACTTGATCGCCGTTTTTGACTTTGGTCAGGCAACTTTGGGCGGTGATAGTTTCGCCTGTTTCCCCGTCGACGTAGGTGAATATGCAGGTCTTACAGCGGTTGTTCCAGCAGTAATAGCCGGAATGAAAGAAGAACTCGGGGTTGTTAAAGCCGACGGCTTGAAAGACTCGCAACCAGCAATCGGTTTCAGGAACTTCGTATTCCTGCCCGAGCACAGTGACTTTCAAATTTTCTGATCTGTCCGGCATGGATCTCGAAGTCTCTCTCAGGGTGAGTTCCCGGTTTTAGGGGCCTTCTTTGGTTTTTTGACCTTCGCATTGCGCTTCTCAACCTTGGCCTTTTTCGCGGCGTCTCTCCGTTGCTGATTGCGACCCGCTTGAATGAGATCAGGGCGGATATGACGGAAGTACTCTCCTCGGTCGAGGACATTGTCTTTGTTCGTATCAGCGCGGCGAAACCAACCGATTTTCTTGCCTTTAGGGGCTTCATTGACGGTGATCTTGTTGTCTCCATTTTTGTCATGACGTTTAAAGAAAGCGGCGGTTTCTCTTTGCCCTGACAGGGAGCGTGCGGCGAGCTTCTTTTCTTTTTTAGTGACTTTGCCGTCGCCGTTGAGGTCGCGGCTCTTCTTTATGAGCTCTTTGCGTTTCTTGAGGGCGACGCGGCGAGGGTCTTGGGCTTCCTTTGCTTTCTTGGCGGCCCTGGCGGCCTTGGCGGCGTCCTCTTTGGCCTTCTTGGCTGCTTTAGCAGATCTAGCAATGGCTTTGCGTCGGGCTCTCTCAGCGTCCGCCTCGGCCTTCTTGGCGCTGGCCTTTGCTTTCTTGGCGTCCGCCTTTGCCTTCTTAGCGGCTTCTTTGGCCTTTCTTTCGGCCTTCGCTTTGGCCTTGTTCTTGGCTTTGTTTGCCTTGTCCCCGGCGAAGCTTGTGTTTGTCAGGCTCAGGCTGAGAACGCCGCAGAGCAAAAGTGTGATGACTTGTTTCATAGCGAAGGTCTCCTATGGAAAGAAGCGGCATAGATGAAGTTTATGGAAGGAGACTTGGGATGGACCAGGCTTTTTTTCCGAGCTTACAAAGAGCTTACGGCTCCTGCTCCATTTTGGACCAGCTTTGAGATTGCGCTATTTTGGAGCAGCAACGCATCGTTGTGGCGCGTTCGTCTTTTGGTTGGTCCTGGGGTGTTCTTCTTTAATCTCTTTATCTTAAGTGTTTTATGAGAATTTTTAAATGTTCTTGGAATTGGCCTGAGGCTTGCTTATGTGAAAGGCGAAAATCCCATATCCCAAAGATATACCCCCAAACCTCGGACCTGAACTCCGAGGTTTTCCCTTTTTAAAGCCTTTCAAATGGAAGAGAGCCGACAACAATTGTTGTCGGCTCTCTCGCTAATTTTGGTGTTCTGTTGCCGGGCGCTACTTCTTCGCGGTGAAGGTGGGATAGCGTTCGGGGACCATGAGTGAGTTGAGGTCAGGTTGGAGCTTTTGGCCTGCGAACCAGCTCGCCAGATAAATGGTGAAGATAAGAACCAGCAAGGCCAAGATAAAGCGGCCCATGCCGAGCTTCTCGACTTTTGGGTCGTGGGCGAAGCGGAGGAAGCCTAGCAGGTAAAGTCCTAGCAAGCCGAAGATCAAAATCCAAATACCCAGGAAGACCGGGCGGGTCAGGAATTCTAACTGGAAGGCAATATCCGTTGTTGAGAGGAACTTCAGGGCAAAGGCTAACTCAAAGAATCCCAGAGTGACCTTGAATGTTGTAAACCACCCCCCTGCTTTCGGCATGGATCGAATCGCCCCGGGAACTAAGGCCAGGAAGAGGAAAGGAATGGCGAGGGTCGAGGAGAATAGGAATAAGGCGAAGACGACCGCGAAGCCCTGGGATTGCTGGCTGGCTTGCTCGAAGACCGCGAGCACAAAGGGCGCGCCACAGGCGTAAGAGGTCAACATAAAGAAGGCGCCCATGAGGAACAATGACCAGCTTGGCACCGAGCCATCATCCGTCGTCTTGGGCTGACCAAACTGCATGGCTTTGCGAAGAAAGTTGGGCATGGCGATTTCGTAGTAGCCAAAGAAGCTGAAGGCGAAGTAGATGAAGATTCCCCCGATAAAGAGGTTCACGATTCCGTTGTTTGCGAAGTTCTGAATGGCTTGCTGCCCGGCGCCCCCCATGATGATCTGGACCAAGCCCCCGATCGCCGTATACGACACGATAATTCCGGCGGCATAGATAGAAGCGCGCTTGAAGGCCGTGGCACGGGTGAGCTTGTCGCCCTTTGAGAACACGGAGATCGTGATAGGAATCATTGGATAGGTGCAAGGCATGATCAATGTGAGGAGGCCGAGACCGATGCAAGTAAGAATGAAGCCTAGAGTGCTTGTATCTTGTGTTTCCGATCCTTCTTTAAGGAACTTGACGAACTTGTCAGTGCTGGCGAGACCGGTGTGGGCGCTGATTTTCTTAAGGCCATCGACTTTCGTTTCGGTGCCCTCTTTGGATGTGGGATCAAGGACATAGTAGGCGGGAATCGGGCCCTTGCCGCCGAGGTCGAGGAGAAGCTGGTAGTTCTTCTTTTCTTCTTCGCTGCCGTCGTCGACGTGGAGGACGACGCGTTCGAAGCCTTGAAGCTCTGCGAGGACCTTAGGGTTGATCAGCTCGGTGGTCTCCATGCGGCGGCAGTTTGTGCAAAAGTGACCGGTGAAGACGACGAAGAGCTTCTTGCCTGATTTCTTGGCGGCTTCGAGGCCTTTCTCCCAGCTGTGGTGATAGCTGATGACCTCGTCGAAGAACTCTTCTCCGTTGATCTTCTTAATCTGCTTGGTGACTTTTTTGTGGTTGTCGTCGGCGCTCTTGGAGACGCGCTGCACCTTTTCTTTGATCTGCTTGACTTCATCCCCGAGGGCTTCGAGGGCTTCCAGGATCTTGCGAGTATCGGCAGCAGAGCGGGCGGGTTCCAGAGCGCGAGGAGTCTGTATGGCCTGAGCCTTCAGTGAGAACTCGAAGGGAACGTCGAACATAATGCAGCTCTCTTTGCAGACCTGTCCGCCAAAGACTCCTTTTATGGAGCGGCCACCTTGCTCGCCGGTGATTTTGATCTTTTGAACGAAGGTCGCCTTCTTCTCATAGTATTGGACGATGCCGTTATCAAAGTTGGGGTCTGGCTTGCTCTTGAAAGGCCCGGCTGAGAAGGTACCAACAGTGCGGAAGCCCTTCTTTCCATCGAAGGTCATGGAGGTTTGCATCGTGTGGTCGGTGCTTGCGGAATAGACGTGATAACCCTCGTTGAGCGTGACGATCGCTTGGACCTCAACTTCTTCGCCGATGTGTGGGTTCTCATTGGAGACCCCGACTTTAATTTTGAAGCCTTCAAAGCTTTGCTCTTTTAGGAATCTGGCTTTCTTTGCGGTTTTCCCAGGGGTGGCTGGGGGAGCGTTCGGGATGGCCTTGAAGGCGACGGTGAAGTCGAGGAAGATCGGCACGCAGGCTTCTTTGCAGACTTGCGCTTCGAAGCTGCCTTGGAAGTTCCTGTCTCCGGGCTCTCCGGTGACTTTTATCTTCTGATAGAAGGTCGCTGTGTGCTCGTAATACTCGGCGATGGCCCCGTCAAAGTCGGGGTCGGCTTTGGTTTTGAACTTGCTTCCTTTGAATGAGCCGACAGCCCGCAGGCCTTTGAGGCTTTTGAGTGAGAGCGTGGTTGGTTGGGACGCTTTGGTTGTCGGCGAGTAGATGGTGTAGTCATCTTGAAGCGTGACCTTGAATTGCAGGGTGACCGTGTCTCCAACCCTTGGATTCTTTTCTGAGAGCGAGATCTCGATCTCTCCCCAATCGTAGGGTGTGGTTGAGACTGGAAGGATTCCGGCCATGAGAGACATGGCATAAGCCATGACAGTGAGATTCATGTTTTTCCTCGAAATTTCAGAGGGATGAAAGAGCGCTTCCCCGCGTACCTTTTCTAGAGACAGAATGATTTTAATCTGTCAGAACTGCAAGTGGGCTTAAAAGCGCTTTATCAACATGATAGATCGTGTTTTGCGATGGCTTTGGGGGAAGTTCTGGGTGATTTCGTTGTGTTGGAGTCTTGGCTCTTAGGGCTCTTCAAATGTATGATTCATAGAGGGAGTGAAGCAGCTTAGAGAATCGAAACCGAACTTTCATAAGCGGCCAAATTCGCACTCTTTTTAGGTGATTTTTAGCTGTCTTGTTCTCTTGGAATCTCCTTTAAATTTCGCAGACATTGAAGTTCGAGCTTTGTTGAGGAAGTGATGACGACGAACCTGTTCACCATCGAGAAGGCAAGAGAAACTCTTCCTCTGGTTCAACAGATCACCCGTGATATTGTGGATGCGCATCTCATTCTTGAAGGCTTAAAAGACACGGTTCGTAAGGAATCTCGACGTTTTTCTCGCTTCAAATTAGAAGAGCTTGAGCAATCTGGGCAACATTCTCGACGCATTCAAGACCAGCGAAATTCTCTTGAAAAGCGCCTCTTTGCTCTTAAGACGGAGCTTGCAGCGCTCGGGTGCGCGTTGCTCGATGGTCCTCGGGGCGTGGTCGGATACCCAGGTTTTCTGGGGAACGAATTGGTCCACTACTGTTGGCTCTATGGAGAAACGGACATCTCTTCTTTTTGTCGAGGCCGAGATAGTTACAAGAAACGTCAACCAATTCCGAATCTTGAATCGTCCTCTACACCCCAATCAGAGCCCAGCTAATCAACAGTCTTTGACACTTGCTTTCTGGCGATTGTGGCATTCTGTGAAACTTTACTTATAATCCTGGAGCCTAAAGCTCGTTGAAGACCTCTCTTCAATATCAAGAGCGTAGTTTGAAGAGTCTTTGAACCCTTGTATTCTTGAGTCGATAGACGGTTCACACAAGAAAACCGCCTATCACCTGGGGATCTCTCGATCAACACTCTTCTCTTACAATGGAAACTCAGCCGGAGCGCTGACTATTGTTTTCTGGATCAGGATGCCAGTTTGACGGGTCAAGTCACTTATAAATCGACATGGAAAGCAGCCAATTTGGCTCAATGTGTCTCCCCCAGGCAGCCATCCCCCAATTCTCAGCTCACAATTCTTCTTTGCACACTGGTGTCTATCTTAAAGGTTGTGAGTTTCAACAGAGTTTTTGATCCTTCGGACAGCGCCGCATCGAGCGCGCTATCCCCCCTACTTCTAGGACTATTTAAGAAAAATGGGTCCATGACCAAGCAAAACACGCTTGGTTCCATCGGAACCCTGTGGAATGGTTCGCCGTCACTACCGGCAGAGCCCAGGAGAGTCTCGTGTACGAAGCTCATTGGAACGTTAAATCAAAACCGTTCGAAAACGATTTTGATATCTCATACTTTGTTGATACGAAGAGCCATAGAGAAGCACTGAATCGCATTGTTTTTGCCGCCGCTGAAAGAAAATCGTTAGTTCTTTTAACCGCCGACCACGGCCTCGGAAAAACTTTTGTTGGCCACGCGGCCATGAACAAATTGGCAAGCCAGGGCGGCGCCGTTGGACTCATCGCAGATCCGACACAAAGCCCAGACGACTTGCTTCGCCAAGTCAACAGTGCTTTCGGCCTCAGCTGTGACACCTTCTCAAAGCATGACCTCATCGAATCTCTTCACCAATACCTCATTGGTGTCGCTCGCGGTGGTGGACGCTCAACTCTCTTTGTCGACAACGCCGACACAGTCATCGATCCTCATGTCCTCACTGAGCTTCGCAAGCTCTTGGATCTCTCTACGAGCACCGGTCAGAGCTTGCTCACAATCGTGCTTATGGCTCACCCTTCATTCCACTCGATCCTTCGCGAAGAGCCTGGCCTTGTCCAGCGTATCGACGTTGGCGCCGGACTTGAGGCCTTTGACTTCGAAGACACCAAGACTTACCTGCTCCAGCGCATTCGCCTCGCAAACGGCCCTCGCCACATGTTCGAGAATGGCGCGATTCAAACCATTTTCGATGCCTCAAAAGGTATCCCTCGCCTCATCAATCGCCTCTGCGATTTTGCTCTTGTCATCGGAACGATGCAAGGTCTTCAACAAGTCACCGGAGACCTCGCTGAGGAAGCCGTTGAAGAAGTTCGCAAATTGTCCCTTCTCAGCCGTGGCCTGACCGCGAACCGCGCCATTGAAGCTGTGGACATGCCAACGCTCTCCACAACAAAGGCACGCCGCGCAGATTCTTCGGAGTCAGATCGCAGTGAAAGAAGTGATCGGAACGACCGCAGCGAAAGAAGTGATCGCGGTGGACGCTCTCGTCGAGATCGCGACGGTCGTGGTGGACGCTCTCGTAGAGACCGCAATGATCGCGGAGACCGTAATGATCGCGGAGATCGCAGCGAAAGTCGAGATCGTAACGACCGCAGCCGCGGAGATCGCAATGATCGCAACGACCGCAGTTCACGCCGAGATCGCGACGATAGAAATGATCGCGGAGATCGCAAGGAACGAAGCGAGCGCGGTGGACGCTCTCGCAGAGACCGCGATGACCGCGGCGAAAGAAACGATCGTCGCAATGAGCGCAATGATCGCGATAACCGCCGAGGACGTCGTGACCGCGACGATAGAGAGAACAGTGATCGTCGCAGTGATCGGGATGATCGCGGTGGGCGCGGTGGCCGCAGTAAGCGCCGTGAGGAACGCGAAAATGAGCCATTGGCCTTTAACCGCGAAGAACACCTCGATATCCAAAGCATGGACGACCTGATTCGGAATGACCTCAAAGTCACTCCCGGGAGCGTCAAGCGCGGACGAAGCTCTGCGAAGGATAAGGATTCGGATAACGTCGTTGAATACTTCGGTATGGCTGCCAGCGAGAAGCGTGACAAAGCGCGCAGTGAAAGCCCCGAAGAAAGCAAAGATGAAGCGAAGAAAGAACGTCGTCCACGCCGCTCTCGCGGTGACCGCCCAGAACGCGGCGATCGTGAAGATCGCAAAGAGCGTAGTGATCGCAAAGAACGCGGTGATCGCAAAGAGCGCGGTGAGCGCAAAGAACGCGGTGATCGCAAAGAACGCGGTGATAGAGAAGATCGTGGTGATCGCAAAGAACGCGGTGATAGAGAAGATCGTGGAGGACGTCGCAGTCGCCGTGATCGTGACGATCGCCCCGCTCGCCGTTCACGCTCAGACAACGATGGCAAAATCGGAGTCGTCGCAGCCACGAGAGTTCCTGAAGCGAAGAAGCTCGATGTTGAGGCTTTGGTTGCCTTTGGTGATGGCCTCGTAGAGGTCTCTGCCGAAGAGCAAAAGAAAGCCCTTGCAGAGCAGAAGCAACGCCTCGATACTCTTCGTGAACTTCACGACGAGAGAGCACGCCGCCAAGAAGACCTTCGGAAAGCGGCAGAAGATTCAGCCGCTGAAGAAGAGGAAGACGGTGGCTTTGGTGTTGGTCTAGTCGAAGAAACAGCTGAAGACTCTAAAGACTCAGCTGAAGACTCTAAAGAGCCCGCTGAGGCTGAAGAAGCGCCTAAAGCAACGAAAGCCGCTCCAAAAGCCGCCGCTGCCAAAGCAAAGGCAGCCAAAGACGACTCCGAAGAAGACGCTCCTGAAGCGAAAGCCGAAGAAAGCGAGCAGCCTGAAGAGAAAGCCGAAGAAGCAAAGCCAAAAGCTCGCCGCACTCGGACTCGGAAGACGACTAAGGCCAAAAAAGACGCCGATTCGGACGAGAAGCCCAAGAAGCGGGCTCCACGCAAGAAAACCGAAAAGGCCAAGAAAGACTCCGATAAGACTCCTCGCCGTCGCGTCCGTAAAAAGGCCGACAAAGCTAAGGATGAAGAAGCTGTTGAGGCAACCGCCGAAGCAACAACCGGAGCCGTTGACGCAGAGTAAGAACCCCCGGTTCTTCCACTGATCTAAAAATAACGCCTGCTTCCTCTTGGAAGTCAGGCGTTTTTTTATGCCTCGCCATAATTGCAAGCAGCCACCAAAGTCGATATCCCAAATATGCGGCTGAAATCATCACACTGGCATCTTCTCTTCTGTCTTGGGGCCCTCTCATACATGGCCTTGATCTTCTATTTGTCCTCGCAGTCAAATATCAAGGTTCCTATGAAGCACTTTCGCTTCAAAGACAAGGTGCTTCACTGTATTGAATATGGTGTGCTAGCAGGGCTTCTGTTCTCGGCGCTCTACAAGCTTCAGGGCCGTAAACGCTTTCTCCTCGCTGTGCTTCTCTCAAGCCTTTATGGACTCGGTGATGAAATACACCAGTACTACGTGCCAGGGCGCACCGCAGACCCCTACGACCTATTAGCAGACTGTGTCGGAAGCCTACTCGGAGCGAGCGCGATGGCATGCATCTATTACGTGGTTAGGAAGCGTTCTCCCAAACTAGAGAGCGAAGAGACAACATCCCCAGAGGATTAAACGTCTTCAGCGCTTGGTTTCGGCGCGGGAGCTGGCCCGGTCTCTTCGCTTGAGGATTTGCTGGACGAGCCAAAGAAGAGGAAGTAGCCGATCCCGAGCACAAGCGCGATAAAGCCAAACAGAATAAAGAGATCGTATAAACCAGAGCCCTCTCCAGAATTCTCAGCGTTCGCTCCATCGGCCGCAGCAACTCGACCAAAGCGCTTTAACCATTGGATGGCGTCTTCATTATCAGGATCCACTTCAAGCGCCTGCTTCATGATTGCGCGTGCTTGAGTACGTTCCTTGCGGGAAAAGGATGAAGCTTCGGCGACTAAGGTGATGGCGTAGTCTTCGGCGATCCCCTTCTGAAACAGTGTGACTCGCCTGACGCGAGGGCCCGTCGCGATTTTCTTTAACTTCTCCGAACGCCTCCACGCTCCGGCAAAATCTCGCCGTTGCTGGTTTCTGCGAGCCATCTTCATACCAACATCAAAAACAGAAAGCTCCAGCTGCTGACTGACCTTCTTCAAGAGCATCATGGATTCGGTCTCGGCCTTGCCAGAAATCTGGTCTTTGAGATCCTCAAGGTTCTTGCGGATCTCGGTGAGCTTCTCGTAGAAGGCGGAGTAAGTCTTGGAGGTCACGATGGCTTTCCCCAATTCCTGGAGGTCACTATCGAGGCGAAGTTGGTTCCCAGGCTCCGTCGATTTCTTGTCGATAAGCGCCGCGACCTGACGGCTATGGGTCTGCGCTTTTTTGAACTCGGGGTAAGCGCGAATAGCGAGGCGAAAGTCTTCGAGGGCTCCGACGAAGTTCTCTTTACTATATTTACTCATGCCCCGTTGATCGTAGCGGAGGGCGAACTCTCGCTGAGCCTGTCTAAAACCCTTCAACTTCTTCAAAATGACGAAGTCTTCCCAAGCCCTGGCATCATTGTTCTCATTGATCGATCGCAGCGCTCGATTGAGCACCTTATGACCCAGCTCTTTGCGGTCGGTGTATGCCTGTCGAATGGCGACGGAGCGCGCCCAATCCTCTAAAATGACTCGGGAGCTTTGCTTCGCGTCAACATTGGCCAAAGCGCGCTTATAGTAAATGTCGGCGTACTCTTTGCGGCCAAGGTATCGCTTGCTGTTTAGAGCGACGGCGCGATCATAGTCAACCGCGGCGCTGCGATCGCGTCGAAGGCGGGCTCGGCAAAGACATCGATAAAAATAGGCTTCCGCGCACTCCGGCTTTCGACGAAGAGTCTTCGTGAAGAGCCGAATCGCCAATTCATACTTATCTTCTCGATAGGCTTGGCGCCCGGCCGAATACACCTCATAAAAAGGTTGCTGCTGTTCCTTCGCGAGTAAGCGACGAATCTGTTCTTCAGAGAGGTTTGAGTTTGGGTTTATCTGTAAGTTAGGCGAAGCATTTCTTGCTTGGGAACTCCGCGATCGTTTTCGGCGTTTTCTGGGTTTCTTGATGAAAGAGCCTCTAGGGATTGGAACAGCGCTCGATGAGTCTCGCGTGTAGTAAGACGGCCTGGAGACGCTCGCGCGTACGGTTGACCCTAAGGAGTTGGGATTCCCTGCTGTGATTTTTGTATCAGGCTTTGAATTTGGCCCCGGTGTACGATGATTCGGGCCTGAACACGCTAACAGAGGCAGTGCAGAACAAAGGATGAGAAGGAAGTTGAAGTGTCCTTTTATTCGAGTTGGCATCACAGGCGTTGCATTCTCCTCGCCTCAAAACTTAACCGTCCTTCGACTTTAACGGGTCGCTTCTTAGCCTTCAACAATTGGCGCGCCGACTAATCATTGATGATCCGAAAGAGACAACCTTTTACGATCCCAACTTGTGGCTTTGCATCTTCTCAAGAGCGAAGTCAATAGCGGTCGCCAGAGGACCCGTTGATCCTGGACGAGCTTGCTCTAGACTTTCTCGAACTTGATTGTCCCCGTTTGAAATTTGACCCAGGGTTTTTGCCGCGATCGCTCGGAGTTCAAAGGGCCCTCCGGAGAATATTGTAAGGACAGCTGGGGATGCGCTCTGAGCATCTAAGCCAACATCTCGAAGGCTCTCCAGGGAATGTTTCAGCACTGTTGGATTCTCGCTCGTGAGCAGCTCGCTGACTTCAGAGACAGAGTCTCGGTCGAGCTTGGGGCGTCGCTTAATGAGCTGCTCGGCGAGGCTTTGGATTTTCGCGTCGGAGTCGGACAGGAGACGGAGCAGGCTCGGAAGCAGTATCGAGGGCAAGGCTCCCAGGCTAGAGCATGTTTCGAGGGATCGGTGCCGGACCTCAATAGACTCGTGCTTGAGCAGCTCACAGAGCTTCGGTAGGTCCTCGGAATGAGGTTTTCCCAAGCGTCCCAGAGCAAGATCAAGCTCCTTCCGATGCTTCAGTGTCTTCTTGGCAAACTGTTCTAGAAAGGTCGGGATGGCTCGGTTCGCGGCAGTGCCCATAGCGCTCAAGGCTGCGATCACGGCCTTCTCTTCTTGAGGCATGACCGCGAGCAAAGATGGAACGGCCGCTTGGCTGACCGCGCCAATGTGCTTGAAGGCCTCGATTGTTAGGACCCTCAGTGGTCCAGTCGAATTGTTGAGGATGGCAACGAGGGCGGGAATCGCTTCGAAGGCTCGGCTTCCCAAGTTGGCGAGAGCCTTCACCGCTTTGGTTTGAACTTCGATGTCCGGATCTGCGAGGGCTCTCCGTAAGGCTCGGTTGACGAGGCTTGTGTGGGCGACCAACTGACTGAGGATATCTGTGACCAAGCGCTTCTCTGTAAGCTCCCCCGTCTGATAGACGGCCTCCAGGAGGGGGACGCAAGCTTGCATCTCCCGCCCAATTTGAACGAGCGCAAAGGAGACCGCGTCTTGAAGGTCTTCCTCCGGTTCGCTCAAGAGCTCGACCAAGGGTCCGACGACCATGGGGGCGCCTCGGCCCAAGCTCGATAAGGCCCTGACT
>JARGOJ010001170.1 GCA_029210225.1 Planctomycetota bacterium | reverse complement strand
GATCGGCTATGGAGATTTCTTTGACGCCAACGCCGAAGCTCTTGTCATTTCCGCAAACAATTGGCTGCGTCCCGGTTCAGGGGCGGCTAAGGAAGCGCTGGATAGAGGAGGACCAGGGTTTGCGGAGGCTCTGAGAGAGCTACAGCCCAGCGAAGACCCTCTCCCTCATGGTTCAGCTCTGGTGATCCCAGGTTTTAATCTGACGGACGCACTGGGTCATAGGAAACATCTGATTCACGCAGTGACGACTTGGTATACGAAGAAATCCGGAGGGAAGGCATTTTTGCGGCGCATTCCAACAACACCCAAACAGATCTATAAAGCGACTCAGGCTTCTCTTCGGGAAGCGGTGAGATGTGGTGCCAAGACGGTCGCGTTCAAGTTAATGTCGGCGAGACCTGGATACAACACCGTTCCCGATGATCTTGCGACCATGATCATGGGCTGCACCCTACTCTCGGCCATTAATGATATGCGCCCCGAATGTTGTGATGCCATTTCGCAGATATCTTTAGTCTTATCGGACCAAGTGCAATGGGCGAAATTCTTGCGCGTTTTTCCTGATATAGTCAGTGTTGAAGGCTAGACGTCATCAAGTTCCCAGCATTAGACAGACCCTCAGGGATTAGAGTTGAATAGAAGGACAGGGGTGCTAGGAATGTTGAGTTCTCTCCGTCTGACGGTCTTTATCTGTCGGAATGCAAGGATCAGGTGTGGGTTGCCGAAAACCCCTCGGAAGCACCGGCCTCAAACGCCCCAAATTAGCGAATTCGCAAAGCCCGTTTGGACCTTGCGAAAATCACTTGTTTTCAACACTCTCTGCGTTCAAAATGAAGTCATTGAAGAAGCCAAAGAATTGCTGCTCTAATTGGAAACTCAACAATGTCTGAAAGTCAGCTCGCATACTTAGAACGTCGGATAAAGGCGTCACCAAACGACATCCATTCGCGGGCGAGGCTCTACCGATTGTTGGTGCGCCTCGGGCGAGTCAGTGAAAAGGCCCTGAACCTGGCTGCTAATCACGGGGATGCTGCTGCGCTGATTGCGTCCGGTGGCATTTTAGGGATGGAAAGGATAAGTTCAGTTGAAGACTTGAATTTTCTAAGGGGACTTCCGCTTCAGAATCTTGATTTAAGCGGATGTAAAAGTCTAAGCAATGATTGCCTGCCTGTTCTTCGGAGTTTCCAATTGCTTAGCTTGAACTTAAGTGACTGTCCAGAAATCAGTGATGACGGTTTGAGGCATCTTGCGGGCCTTAACCTGTCAGAACTCAGGCTCAAAAGGTGCAAGCAAGTCACTACGGAGGGCATTCTCCATTTGAGGAGTCTTCATTTGAATACCCTCGACTTGGAGGGCTGTAAATTGGTAAACAACAGCGCATTGGACGCGCTTAAAAAGATGCCGTTACGATCTTTGAATTTATCCGGTTTATATAAAATTACTAAATGGGGATTCGAAAAAATAAGCAAACTGCCCCTCGAAACCTTCATCATCAACCGAGGTTCGAATGTCACTGCTAAAGCGCTCTACAAGTTGAGAGATAGCTCTCTTACCACGCTTGTGTTAAACGGCTGTTATAGACTCAAAGAGAAAGGGCTGAAAGGTATCAGATACATGAAATTAAATCATCTTGGTTTAGCGAATTGCCCCGCGATAACAAATGACGGTCTGGCACATCTGAGATTTATGCCGCTGCAATTTCTTGATTTGAGTTTCAACGATGAGCTCGATGACAACTGCCTCGGTCATTTGTCGATGCTTCCTCTTAGAACTCTACGACTTCCCAGTCGAGACAATTTTTCAGATGAGATCATCGACTCTCTGGAGATTGAAGACCTACAATTTTCATAAAATAATATATAACGTTTGAGGTTTAGAATCGGACTTCACAAAAGAGAACTGAACCAAGAAAAGGCTTTGAGACATGTTTCCTGGGGCTAAACGGCGTTCAAGACGACGTCAAATCACATACGGAATCCTCGTTCTTTCTCTTTCGCTTGCATCCGGCTGTTATGAATACGATGGACGCCCTGACAACAAGCGAGGCAGGAAAACTCCAACTTCGCAGAAGCCGAGGTCCTGGAGAGGGGGCCCTGGCCCATCGCCTAGCCCCTAGATTTCGATGCCGGAACTAAGAGATCAATGAGAGCCTCGTATTTTTCTTCGTGAGCGATGGTTTCAATCGGAAGGTCATTGAGTTCTCTTCCATAACGATTGGATCGAATTGCAGAATAGCCTCGCTTCTTTAAGTGTTCCAAAATTGAATCGTCATAGAAGCTGGGCTTCCAGGTTCCAAGATCGCTGTCCTTGGTCAAACGGGGCATCGATAGTCCCCAACGCTGGACGTGAAGCCCCATCATGTGTCCACCAATGACCACGCTTTTATTGACTAGACCTGCTTCTTTTAGGATTTCACAAAGGTCAAAGAGCGCGACGAATCCTACATCCTGAGCAGCTGAGTTTGCCTGCAGTTTTAACTCTTGCAACGGTTTCGCTGCCATTCTCTTATCCTTTCTAGACCTGCTAAACGTTCGGAACCACCCAAGTGCTTCAGCTCCCATAGTATCTGGGGAGTGTCAGTAATCTTCAAAGTGTTGGTTTTGAAATTGACGGTTGTGGATGT
>JARGOJ010000086.1:4016-15416 GCA_029210225.1 Planctomycetota bacterium | reverse complement strand
TGATCGCCAAGCACAGTCCTAAGGTCTATGCGAAGCAGGAGGAGCGAGCTGGAGCCTTGGGCCGAGAGGCCATCGAAAACAAGTCGAACGACTCTATGATCGCGGTGATTGCGCGATATCCGGTGAGTAAAATGGCGGCGGAGCTCCGCTACCAATTGGCGCAGTACTACAACGACCGCTTTCTTCATTCCTTGAGTACTGAGGCTTTGGAGGCATTCCTTCTCGATTATCCAAAGAATCCAAAAGCCGCTCAAGCCATGGCGTTGCTCGCGGAGACGCTTAAGAAGCGAAATCGCGATCATGACGCGAAGCGCGTGGCGCTGGAGCTTTTAAATGGGTTTCAAGGAGACTCCGTTCGCAACGGTCAGGGTCAAAAAATGGAGGTTCGAACCTTTGTTCGGGCGCTCTTGAACGACGTCCAGAAAATCCGCAATCCCATGGCGCTTGCGATGCGCGACCGTTGCGCCGATCTTCGCAAACCTCTAAATCGTTCCTTCCGCTTGGAGATGGACCTGAATGGCCTTGGCACCAAGAGTCTTGAGGTCGGTCCCCATGAAGACCTCCAACACTTCTTCTTGAAACGCGCCAATTCACTAGAGGCCCGCTTGGTTGATGGCGGCCTTCTGTCTTGGAGCATCCCTTGCCAAATGGACTTTGAAGAGCGTAAGACCCCTGTGGCAACTCGCGGCACACTGGCGGTTCCCTTTGAGTCGGAGGTGCAGGGCGTTGATATTGTCTCAGGGGGATTGCTCTGGACCTATCAGCCGAAGGCGTTGGGTAAGAGGCAGATCTTTGTCGGCAAGGATACGGTCGCGTGTCTGCGGGTTGATAAAGAGAACGTCTACGTGCTCTCGAACGGGGGTGAGTTGGCCTGTTTAGACGCCGTGACCGGCAAAATCCGGTGGAAGAGCGTCTTCAATGGACGCCTTGCTGGTCTTTTGGAGACCCGAAGCGATCGAGTTCTCGTGGCGACGAATCTCCCAGCAGGGGTGACTGTTCTGGATAGGAAGACCGGGAAGATTACGAAGCGTGTGCCGCTCTCGAATGACCTTCGCTCCGAGCACCGCGGGCCTATGGTCACGACAAAGCGCGGCATCATCGCTGTGGTCGGACGTCATCACTTGGTCGGATATAACTTTGACACCGACAAAATGCTCTTCGAGCGTCGCATTGCGACTCTGGGAAGCATCAAGACTGTCTATACATCTAAGGATGAGCGCTTCTTCTATGTTGTTGGATCGCAGCAGCGCGGAGACGTGAGTTCGATGGTGGCTATGAGCGCTGTCACTGGGATTCAAATTTGGGGCGACGACGGTCGAGGACGCATGAAGGGCTTCGGCCGGAAATACGGTAACTCGACGAAGATCAAGCAAATTTACTGTGGTGATAGGGCGCTCTATACAGTTCGCCGAGAGGGCCTTGAGAAGACCCAGATTTGGGCTCAAGACTTAGAGACGGGGGCTCAGAAGTGGGTCTGGCGCTGTCCTCCCGGGCAGGGACCCCAAATGGTGATTGAGACTCCTGGGCAATTGATCGTTCCTTACGGTGGACAGCTCGGCCGCTGCTCCTTGACGATTATCGCCAAGGGTTCTGGGCAGACGATTGATACTTATCGAATTCCAGGGCGCAAGGTCGTGTCGACGGCTGTGGCCGCAGGGACCTTGCTTGTTATGACCGATCGAGGCCAGTTTGCCTTTGCCCGGGTGAAGGAAGACCAGATCGCTCGGGATGTTGTGGAGATGCTTGAGATATTTGGCAGCAAGAAGAAGGTTGAACCCTTGCTCGCGGCCTTGATCGCTGATCGTCTTCAGAAGTCTGGAACAATCAATCCTGCTGTCGAGCTCCTCGCCAAAAGCCTCCTCTCAGAGTCATTGACTCAGAAAGACTTCCGATTGCTCTACTCGAAGCTCGTGACGCTTTTGGAGATGCAGATTGAGAAGTCTCAACCAAAGATGAACATTCAAAGAATGTCTCGTCCGGCGGAGATCGATGGCGATCTCAATGATTGGTACCGGCAGTGGTCTGCTGTGTCGACTGCGGGACCCGTTCATGTCTTGCCTATTCAAGGGATGCCCGGGGGCGAAGGAGAGTTTTGGCGGGGTCAAGAAGATCTGTCAGCGAAGTTGTATATGGCTTATGACGATAAGAACTTCTACTTTGCTTTAGATGTCCGAGACCAGGATTTGCGTCCGTATGACAGTGAGGCGAAGCGTTGGATTGGCGATTGTCTGTTGATCGCGATCGACTGTAAGAACAATGGTGGGCAGTGGTACTCCCGAGACGATATCTTGCTCTCCCTCGCTTTGACTCGTCCCCGCAAGAAGAAAAAGAAGGATCAGGATCCTCAGGACCCCAAGAAAGCTGAGAAGGAAAAGAATCGCCCGTCCGGCAAATACTTCGTGAAGCGGAAAGAGGATCACTCAGGAGTGATTTACGAGTGCAAGATCCCCTGGTCTATGTTCGAGAAGTATGGTGTGACGGTTCCCAAAGCGGGGCCACCAAAGGGTTTCACCTTTGGATTCAACTTTGTATTGACTGACGATGATGGCGGTCGCCGGGGGGATGGGAAGAGCGCAGGAGCTCTCAAAGCCTTATCTTGGACGCCTTCCCTACGTTTACATGCGGATAAGAGCCGAGTGTGGCAGGGTTATATTCCGGAGTATTTCGGCAAAGTGACTCTTGATTAGGGATTAGGAATAAATTCTAAGTCTATAGAAGAGAGGGTCTTAGATCCTCTCTTCTGCATTTTTTCAGGTCTCTAAAAAAATACTTTGCTTCTTCAGAAACCCATCGGCGGTCTCGGCGTTAAAGGTTGTTATCTGAACGACGATCCCACTGAGAAAAACCGGAGAATGATTATGAGACTGTTAAGTTTGAAAGCCCTTGTTTTAGGCCTGTCTATGGCTGTGTTCGCAAGCCCTGCTATCGCTCAAGATGGAGATAAGCGCGGCAAAAAAGGCAAGCCTGATCGCGCTGAAATCCTGAAGCGTTTTGATAAGGACGGCGACGGCCAACTTAGCGATTCAGAGAAGGCTGCAGCCCGTGCAGCTCGTGCGAAGCGCGGCGACAAGGGTAAAAAGGGTAAGAAGGGTAAGGCTGATATCGCTCAGCGCGTGGCCAAGTTCTTCAAGAAGCTCGACAAGAACAATGACGGAACCATTGATGCGTCCGAAGCTCAGAGCGCTCCAGAACGCGCTAAGAAATTCCTTAAGCGCGCCGATGCAAACAATGATGGCTCGGTGACCAAAGAAGAACTCAAAGACGCCGCCAAGAAGATGGCTCGCCGCAAAGGCAAAGGCAAATCTGGCAAAGGTAAAGGCAAAGGCAAGGGTCGTCCTGGCAAAAAAGGACGCCGTAAAGCTGGCGGAGACGGTGACGGCGCTGATACTCCAGAACCACAAAACCCATGAACTTGGGTTGAGAGAAATCTCTTTCTAAATCCTCTCTGTTCGAGGACTCACAGGGTTTGGGGTCGGGGCGTTGTCCTCGATCTCAAATTCTTTTTCTTTTTAGAGAAACCTGTTTCCAAACTTTGCGTTTCTCCCAGCACCACATATCACTCAATAGATATTTAACGACTGTAAGTCAGATTTGAATTCGGAGAATAAGAGTATGAGAAAATTATTGTTGAGCGTCTTCGCCACAGGCCTAGCCTTGGTCCTTTTTGCCAGCCCTGTCATGGCCCAAGATGGTGACGACAAGCCAGAAGCGAAGCCAGAAGCGAAGCCAGAGAGAAAACGTGGCGAAGGCCGTCGTGGCGAAGGTCGCAAGGGTGAAGGCCGTAAAGGCGAAGGTCGCGGTCGTCGTGGTGGCGAAGAGATGAAGAAGCGCCGCGAAGCAATGATGAAAAAATACGATAAGAACAAAGACGGCAAGCTCGACGAAACAGAACGCGCTGCGTTGATGAAGGATCGCATCGATTCAATGTTCAAAGAGCTCGACAAGAACTCTGACGGCAAAATTGACGCTGATGAAGCCAAGGCCGCTGGCCGCCGTGGCGGATTCATTATGAGAGGCGACGCCGACAAAGACGGATCTGTCACTAAAGAAGAATTAACGAAAGCCTTCGGTCAACGTGGACGCCGTGGCGGACGTGGCGGCGAAGGCCGTGGACGCGGTGGCGAAGGTCGCCGTGGTGGCGAAGGTCGCGGACGCGGTGGCGAAGGTCGTCGTGGCGGTCGTCGCGGCGGCGAAGGCGAAGGTGATAAAAAGCCTGCTCCTAAGCCAGCTCCAAAGAAAGAGCCCATTTACTAAGACCCAATGACTCAAGTCAATTGAGTTTTCAAAAAGAGCTGGAGAGACGCTGAGAGGCATCTTTTCAGCTCTTTTTACATCTTTCCTGATATTTCATAGAAACCCAACTTTCTATGCTGCGTTTGTGCCACTAACCATTCAATAGAATCACTTCTTAGACCAAAGAATTTAGCGGAGAAATTAATGAGGAAGTTGTTGTTAAGCACTGCGGCAGCCCTAGCCGTGTTTGCATTGCTGGCGAGCCCTAGTTTTGCTCAGGCATCCCGTCCAGCCAAGCCAGGCAAGAAGGGCAAGAAGGGCAGGAAGCCTATGTCCAAAGCCGATATGCTTAAGAGATATGACACAGATGGCGATGGCGTCCTCAGCGACGCTGAGAAAGCTGTCGCTGCGGCTGATCGCCAAGCCGCCGCAGACAAGCGAATCGACGATTTCTTCGATAGAGTCGACAAAGACGGTGATGGCAAGCTCAGCAAGAGTGAAATTAAGAAAACGGGTCCTCGCGCTCGAATGATCGCCGAAGCTGATGCTGATAAGGATGGCTTCGTCACGAAGGACGAGCTCAAGGCCCACGTCGCAGCACAACGTGCGAAAGCGAAAAGTGGCAGCGGCAAAGGCCGTCCTGGTAAAGGCCGTCCTGGCAAAGGCCGTCCTGGCAAAGGTGGTCCAGGTGGCCGCCGTCCAGGTCCTGGTGGACGTCGTGGTCCTGGGGGTGGATCCGGCGGAAATCCCCCAGCTCCGCCCCAAACACCATGAGCTAAAACATTGAATATCCCTGAGCGGGAGGCACGTGATCACTTTTTTTGGTGAACAAGAGGCGTGTCTCCCAACCTTATCTCACCGTTCTTGGCGGGTGATGACTTGAAGCTGAAACCAGAAATTCCTGGTTTCAGCTTCAAGTCATTTGTACATTTTCGATATTTTCGATATCCTAGTGCAAAACAAATAAAACACGGAATAGGCACTCCATGGCACGACCCTCCGAGCGTTTGAAAGCGCTGAGTGGACGATTTGGCTCGACAGAACTCATTGAATTAATTGGCTATGGAGGCATGGCCGCGGTCTATAAGGCTAAGGACGTCGAAACAGGGCGCTTCTTCGCCGTTAAGGTCCTCGACAAAGCCTCGGCGGGCGCCAATCAGATCCAGCGCTTTGTTCGAGAAGCTCGCATCGGCTCCATGCTCACCGATAAAAATTGCGTGTCAGTCCATGGCTCCGGTGAGGAGAACGGCTGCCATTACATGATCATGGACCTCGTTGAAGGTGGCGACCTCAAAGACTTTCTAAAGGAGAAAGGGGGGCGACTGAGTTGGAAGAAAGCTGCCAAGATAACCGCCTCCATCGCTGAAGCTCTCGCCCACTCCCATTCCAAGAGCATCATTCATCGCGACTTAAAACCGGCAAATGTCTTTTTAACTGCCAACGGCCGCGTCTGCCTCGGCGACTTCGGCCTCGCGCTCATCATGGGGGAAGGCCCGCATCGGGAAGAGGATGGCCGGGTTGGAATTCAAGTAGTGGTCGGAACCCCAGCATACATGGCCCCAGAGCAGTTTCGACGCCCCAATGGTGTGGATCCGCGAACCGATATTTACGCCCTGGGAATTGTTCTCTATGAGCTACTCTGCGGTGAACGCCCCTTCCTAAGTGACAACGTCAAAGAGCTTCAGAAAGAACATGAGAGGAAGGAAGCGCCTTTCCTGAGCAAGAAAGTCGAGGACCTTCCGACTCTCCTGATCGAGCTTGTCGACCGTTTGATCGCTAAGAAACCTGATTGGCGTTACGAGTCGGCCGAGCTCGTCGCCAAAGACCTGCAAGGCATCGTCGCTGGAACGCTGAAAGAGCTGACGGAGGATGAAAGCCCCACACAATCCAACTCTGGGACCTACTACGAAAATCTCCCTCCCAAAGATCAGTCTCGAGTTGGCCAAGCCTCCACGGCAAGGAATCAGGCTGTTGAGAGCAACAATCCGCGAGATAACAAAACATTAAAAGTTATTGGCGTAACCCTTATCCTCTGCTTAGCCGTCTTTATCACTCTTTACATTGCGACCGGCACATCTAAAAATGACGAACAATACAAAGCGCTTTGCCAGCAAGCAAAGACCGCGATGCAAGCGGAAAAGTTCAAGGATGCTGAGGACCTCTACTCCAAAGCCATCAAGCTTTTCCCAAGCCGTCAAGAAGCCAAAACTGGTCTGATTAAAGCCGTCGAAGCCCAAGACGACTGATGGACCCGAAGGACAACCCGTGAAAAGCCCGACCTTCTTTCTAGCCATTTTGATGCTCTGCCCAAGCTTCGCTTTCGCGCAGAGCGTTGATAAAAAGCTGGGACCAAGCTTCAGCAAGAAGAGCCCCGCAGAAAAGTATGCGCTGCTCTCTACCGCGGTCGCCGATAAGACGATCACCTCCAGAGAAGGGCAAGTCGCGCTCGATAATATTGTCCTCAAAGAGATCCGGAACGCCGCCGACTCAAAAGCGAAGTTAGTCTTTCTTGGTCAGTTTCGTAGCACCGCCTTTAAGCGGCTCAAAGACATCAATAACACCCGCCGCCTCGCCAAGAAAAGCTATGTCAGCCCTTTAGAACCCGACCTCTCTCTCCAAATCGCCATCGCTATTAGCTATGTCGCCGATAGCGCCGGCAAGAAGCCGACCCTGGCAAAGCTCAGCTGCCTGAAGCTGGTTCGGGAAAACACCTCGTGGTCCGCTCATAGTGAACTCACCCACGCCTTTGTGACTGAGGCCCTCGCTCGCGACAAGGCCTATATGAGCGCCGACCACAAAGGCAAGCTGCTCATCATTCAATCCCTCTGCGATGACAAAGGTTACCTCTCCAAATTCGATCGGAAGCGCGTCGAACAATCAGTCCTCTCGGCTTGGATTAGTGAATCACTAGGAGCCGGCAAAAGCCCAGCAGAGCTGCTTCTTGCGGTCAAACAATATGCCGCCAAGGGCCATATCTGCTTCCTGACTGCTCAATGGGCCCAAGGATTCTTAGTCAAGCTCGCCGACGCACGATAAGCCAAAACAGCGCTATATAAAAAAGTTCACGATCCAATTGATGATCATGAGCAGCGCAATGACCGGATAGGTTAGGTCCCAGCGCCGACTGTTGAGCTGTAATCTTCGGTCCCAAAGCGCCATGATTCTGTATGGGATTTGAAAAAAGAAGACAAAGAAAAACAGCGGCCCGACCCGATTGAATTCCCAAGCCTGAACAATGTCTATGTGCCCCATAGACACAAAAGATCGAGTCAGGCCACAGCCTGGACAATCGATGCCGAGCTTCGCCTGGAAAACGCAAAGCGGCGGAGACTCCACGCCGAAGACGACCAGCTTGCCTCCTGTTGGAAGAGGCAAGAACACGGAGAGCAGGACCACAATAGATGCGATCACCAGCATATATTTGTGGGACCGTCGGTTGCCTGACGGCGCCTCACTTGGAGCCGCTTCGGGAATTGAGCTTGTCGACGCCATATCATTCATAGGTGAATCCTGAGTATCATGACTGCGCGAATCATAACGGCCCCGAGACCTTTATGCAGCCCTCAAATCGATTCTCTAGAGATCAAGAACTCGCCTCCGAAGAGAGGCTCTGGCAGGCTGACCCCTCCGATCAAACGACTCTCCGTCGAGCTATTTTAAAACGCCAGCGTCACGGCCTCCCCATCCCCGAGCAACTCTTCCACGCTCTCCTCTCTCCTCCCCGCACCTTCTCTAGCGACCTCCCTCTCCAAGTGGGCGCCATCCTCGCCGATGGGTCTCTCGCTCGAATCGGAGAAAGCTCTGAGACGACGGTCCTCTCCATACCTGAGAATAGAGTTTGGTGGGTTCAGCCCGACAATGACGATTGTGACCTTGATGCCCTGAGCCAACTTATCCAAAGAGAGAATATTCCTGGCCTTGCATTGAGCGGAATCAAAGAGGTCCCAGAGGATTTCCTTGCTCAACTTAGAGACTTGGTTTTTCTCGACCTTGGAGAGCTCGCTCATCTTTTTCAGGAAGCCGCGATGCTTCAGCCGACAATGCCCGAGGAAGCGAGCGAGATAGACGCATCTCTTGAAGGTCGCGCATCCATTGAAGAAGAGCTGCTTCAAGCGCCAGATCCCCTAAGGCTCGACGAGCTAGCGAATTTCAAGCAACTGAGTTATCTGAACTTAGAGCGCTGCGATCTCCACCAGGGCTCGAATCTGGAGCCTCTTAGCCATCTCACTGCTTTGCATCACTTGAACCTTTCACACAATCCTCGCTTGGAAACATCGCAGCTTGGAGGACTTGGAAAGTTAGTCGAACTCTACTCTCTCGATTTAGGCTGGAATCGCTTGGAGCTGGGCGAGAATTTATCCTGGCTGACGAAGCTCCAACAGCTTTCGGTGCTCTCCCTCATTGAAGTCAGAGATCGTCATGGCGAACTGCGCCAGCTAACAAAGCTGCCTCGCTTAAGAAGCTTTGATGCATCGAACAGCGTCCTGCTTGGTCAAGGCTTAGCAGGGCTTTCGAGCCATCCGACCCTCGCTCGCTTGAACCTCGCCTATTCCTTTTGGGACACCGACCTAGCGCTCTTTGCAACGCTCCCAGGGCTCTTAGACCTCGACTTAAAATGCTGCGATCAAGTGGACGATGCGGGTCTTGAGCTGCTCGCCTCAGCGCCCAAGCTAAAACGCTTGGGTTTAGTTCAATGCCAACGAATCACCGACCTGGGCCTCAGCCACTTATCCTCCCTTTCTTCCCTGGAAGAACTCGATTTGGAGAACTGCTCTCGGATCACTGAAGAGGGGATAAAGTCGTTAGTGAAATTGCCTCGTTTAAGACGCTTGAGCTTGGCCTGTTGCTCTCGCCTGAGTAACTCGGCGCTGTCAGTGCTCGAAGACCTAAGCTGCCTAGAAGAGCTCGATATCACCTCCTGCCAGCTTTCTAAAAAATCCGTGGAACAACTTCGGGAGAGCTTTGAGGGGCGCTTAAGGATTTTGGAGTGGAAGTAGGTCCCTCTCTATATTTTTAGAGTCTTCCAGCGCCCACGCTTGAAAATCCAGAACAGCATCCCGGCGCGAAGGGTCCAGTCAACCGCAGTCACACACCAAACCCCGATGAGCCCCCATTCAAAAACAGAGACCACCAGCCAGGTCAGGCTCACCCGGATAAACCAAGTTGAGCAGAGGGTGACGAGGAGCGGGCTTCGCGTGTCTCCGGCGCCCCTCAAAGATTGGGAGATCACATCCGCGATCGCGAGCCCGGGTTGTTCGAGGGCGCAAATCATGAGCACTGTGACTCCAAGCCTTAGAATCTCAGGATCATCAGTGAAGAGTGACACAATGGGAGCCGCCGCGAAGAGGTAGAGCAGCGCCGCCCCGCTCAGCAAGACCAAGGCCAATTTCATAGCCTCAATCGCGCCGATCTCAGCGGCCTCGGGATTCTTTGCTCCGAGTTGCTGCCCAACAATCGCTGCTGCAGCCCCTCCACAGGCGGTGCTCGTCGTAAATGAGAGGCTCTCGATCGATATGACGGCTTGGTTGGCGGCCATGGCTTCCGTGCTGATCGTCGTGATGAGATAGGCGAAGATGAGAAAACCAATGTGAAAGACCAAGCGCTCCCCAAAAGTAGGGATACTGATTTTGAAGATGCGGGAGACAGCGGCTTTTCTCCGGACTCTAGAAAAGAACCAGAGCATGGAGAGGCGACCTAGAATCGCTTTCTTTCCTAGTATGACCGCTTCGCAGGCCCAGGAGCAGGCCGTGGCGACAGCTGCGCCGTAAATGCCCCACTCGGGAAACCCAAAGCGACCAAAGATCAGCCCATAGTTCAGGACAATGTTAACTGAGTTCGTGATGATGCCCACGAAGAATGGGGTTCGAGTGTCCCCGGTGGCCGCCATGATTGAGCTGGCGGTCACTCCGAGGCTGAAGAGCGGGTAGGCGAGGAGTACCACCGAGAGATAATCATAGGACCCATCCAAAGCGCTTTGCGCCAGGTTCTCACTCTCATAGAAGGACAGGAAGAGGGGCAGCAAAAAGACGAGGCCCATGGCAAGGATGCCGATGATGAGCGAGAGCCGTATCGAGACCGCCGTGTAAAGCTGAACCTCCTCCTTATCCCTCGCTCCAGTTGCTCTCGCGACGGTCGCGACCGATCCGACCATGTAGCAGGTGAGCAGAGAATAGAGGGTCCAATTGAGGGGCCCGGCGATTTGCATGGCCGCGATGGCATCGGAGCTATATTGGCCGAGCAACATTCGGTCGATGAAGAAGACCGCGACATGGAGCAGCGAGTGCCCGATGGCCGGGAGGGCCAGGGCGATGACTTTCTTCCGGATGTCTTTTCTGTCGATTGAGGGAAGCTCTGGATCGAGGGCGCCGGGCGATGCAGGCATAGGGTGAAGAGCCTTTAAGCGTTTCGCTCGTTGGTCTCAATGAGTTTCGTGATGGCTGCTTCGGCGAGAGGCCATGAGCCTTTCATGTTCTCAACCATAACCTTGGCTTCTTCGCAGTAACGCTCGATGAACTCGGGGCCAAGGCTCTTCATCTCAGTCATGTTATCCCATCGATCAGCGAGCTTGACGACTTGGGCTTCGAGGGAATAACTGCCACAGCCGTTGACCATCTTCAATCGCCGCTCCGCTTTCGGGAGCTCTTTATCTTGCGTGAGTTCCTTGACCACGGAGGCGACCTGAGCGCCAAATAGCTCGGTGAGGCGAGCCTCTGGGATGCTTGTATCTTCCAGGGTGTCGTGAAGAACAGCGGCGAGGACCATGGTTCTTAGGTCGGCGTCTTTAGGGAGGCTCTCATGCCCGGCGAGCAACTTCTGCGCGACTCTCATTGGGTGGACGGCGTAGGGATGTCCTGATCCCTTGCGTTTTTGCCCATCGTGAGCAATGACCGCGACTTGGGCGGCTTGGAGAACATCTGCGACGATTTGAGGATCAACAGCCACATCTAACTCGATTCTGGGGCAAAGAGGCGTAGTGAAGGGAATCGCGTACGGGGTGGGACAATAATGGAGAAGCCCCGCTTTTTCAAGACGAACTACTCAGGTCTCCACTCTTCGAGCGCTGGAGCCTCGATGACGCAGCGGAAGCCGATATCTCCGACATCGCTGTTGATCTTGTGAATGCTTCGACGCCAAAGCGGAGCGGGTCCTCTGTAGCTGCCTCCTTTT